>JAFVRL010000090.1 GCA_017504325.1 Lentisphaeria bacterium
GGTGAAAAAACGATACAGGCAAAGGTAAATCTTTCCATCCTGCCGGCAGGGGTATATCATTTGAATGTGAAAATGCTTATGGGGAATAAAGTCCTGCATTCTGTCCGGCGTGCTTTTGAAGTCATGCCTGAAAAGGAAGGGGATTTATCCGCCCCACAGAAAAGCGGACTGCCTTTCCTTCTTTCCGCCCAGACCGACTTTGAAACCGAAAGCAACTCCTTTGATCCCAGAAGTGAGGAAGATGTGGATCTTTCCCACTATTTTTCCTGTTCGGGTATGCATGTTCTGCCTGCAGAAGAACGCCGGGAATGGGAACTTTTGAAATATTATAAAAGAGATCTTTTCAGTTGGATACTCTCCCGCTCCACTCCTACGCCGGAGGTGGAACATCATTTGGAAATATCCCGCAATTCAAAATATCTTGCTCCCGGTAACTGGCGTTTTCTTGTAAATGATATAGCTTCCTATTCTGAAAAATATAAAGAAAAATTGATCCGCTTCCTTGAAGAAAAAGAGGAAAAGGAGATGGAGGAAGAGGTACGGAATACAGAAAAAATTACTGTGGAATTTCTGGAAAAGTTTTTGAAAAAATATGCATATTGCTGGTCTGTTTTTATTGCAGAAGACCGGAACCGGGAAAAGAAGGAGAAATTTGAAGATTATGCAAAAATGGGAATAGATCTATCCAACATGTGCAATTATTCCTGTGCGCCCTTCTATGTGACCCATACAGGCGCAGCATTTACCGCATTGCGTTACGGTTGGGACTTACGGAATATGGATATTTCCGAATACAGAAGTTTTTCCCTTGCGGAAGATTATCCTTATTTGTGCGGCTATCCGCTCACCTGTACGCCTTTTGCCATGGCGAACCTGAAACTGGATGTACCGCAAATGCGGCTCTTTCCGGAACTTTTCGGGATCTGCGGGATTCCGCAGGATCACGCCACCATCGCCGGAAATCCTCCTCTCGGCGTAATGAAAAGCGGGATCAAACGCAAACGCTTTTTTGATGCAAAATACAGAACAAGTTATTATAAAGATGGTAAATTCCACTACTGGAACGATGACGGTTTCCATGTCCGCAATCCTTCCATGGAAGATATGGATAACCTTCTGGAAAGCTGGAAGATCATCCGGAAAATGAAAGCGGCAAGACCGTTAAAGACTATGGCAGTCGTTGGCGGGGCAGAATGTATCCTTAAACATCCCCCCAGAGTGGAAAAACGCCAATATCCCCATTGGAAAGAAGCGCAGCTGGATCTCTTCAATACGGCAGAAGATTTCCCTGCATGGGTATGGAATCACAGCAGACTCAACGGGCTGCCCAATCCCTTTGCATTGAGATCGTGCGATATAAAAAATCTGAAAGCGGAAGAAATATCCACCCTTGTCCTGCCGCCAATGGATTGTTTTACACAGGAAGAAGTTGCTGCCATTCGCGCTCTTTATGAAAAAGGGGTAAATCTTCTCTGTTCGGAAAATGCTTGCGGTTTGGAAGATATTTTCGGAGTGGAAAAATGTGAAGAAACGCACCATGTAAAAATGATTTCCGGAGAAGTCACTACTTCCCCCTGCAATATGGTAAAATATTCTCCTCTTGCCGGAACAAAGATCCTTCTTTCCGATGAAGCAAATATTCCGCTTCTCACTTTGAAAAATGGGGAAAATGGATGTGGAAAGGCCGCCTTTTTCACCTTTGCACCAACAGCATTTCAGAGAATCAAGGGGACTGCTTTTGAATCTTACAGCAAATGTCTCAATAAAGTCATACTGGATTTAAGCAGAATTTTGGATGAGGAAAATTCTTCTGTAAAACTTTCCTGCGGGCGGCTGACCGCATTTACGGATGAGAATAATATTCTTTCTCTTGTTGTCATGGAGGATGCTCATCCCCATAAAGGGGAAAAGATCACCCCCTTGCTTACTTTGAAAGGGGATTACAGAAATTTCCGTATTGAATCGGATGCGGATCATTTTCTTGTATCTTCGGATGAAAATGAAACTCTTATCCGGCTCTCTCTGGATGTGGATGAAGTACGGTATTTCCGTTTCATTCCCGTATAAAATTACAAGTATAAAGTGAAATATCCGGGGAAAGAACAAAAACTTTTTTAAAGTATCCTTTCCCCGGAAAATAATTTTTTACAAAAACTTTTGCAGATTTATTTTACCGCTGCAAGAGCTTTTTTCACTTCTTTAAGTTTTTCACATTCCGGCATCATTTCCTTATAGAACGGGTCAAGGGGATAACAGCCGGAAAAGAGTCCGCTTCTGGGAGCTGTTGTGCAATCTCCGAAAGTACGGCAGATGCGTCTGGGATCAATGGAACCTTTTTCCAGGGTATCTGCACAGATCTCCGGATAGGCAATGACCATTCTGCCGATCCCCACAAAGTCCGCCTTTCCGTCCCGTACCATTTTCTGACCGGCATGAGGTAAAAATTCCTGCAAGCAGGTCATGCCGGATGAGATGATGAGAAGACGGTTGCCGAAATATTCTTTGATTTTTGCCACAGCCTCCATTTGTCTTGCCGCCCCCCGGATAGGTTCTTCCGGCGGGAGATAGCCGTCGGAAACAGGAAAATAGGCAGGCCGCTGGAAATGGGGATTGTAATAGGGACTGCATGCTGTACTTCCGATAAGACGCACTCCCAGACTTTCTGCAAGAAGCAGAAACCGTATCGTTTCTGTAAGATCATAACCAAGCCCCGTACCGTCACCGCCGAAAGCGTAAGGATAGGAACCAACTTTTATATTCCCTCTTTCCATGGGGACACCCACTTTATCCGCCCCTTTTTCAAAAGGAATGCAGTCAAAGAGCGACAATCTTACTCCAATGGGGAATCCGGGGACTTTTTTATGGATGGCTTCCACTACTTCCCGGAAAAATCTTGTACGGTTTTCAAAACTTCCCCCGTATCTGCCTTCTCTGGTATAAGCACTTAAAAACTCATGTCCCAGATAGCCGTGAGCCATTTTCACATCTACAAAATCAAAACCTGCTTCTTTTGCAAGAAAGGCAGCTTTGGCAAAATGGGCAATAATATCCGGGATCTCCTCATCTGAAACCACATTGCTTTTACTGTTATGGAATCTTTCATCCAGAAGAATGTGACTGTATGCTGTCACAGATTCCAGACGGGCATCATCATGGGGGTGACTGTATCTGCCGGAATGGGTGAGCTGCAAGCCGATCATAAGATCATCGGAAGTGCCGAACCTTTCCGCATGGACTTTTCTCATTTTTTCACACAGACCTTTAATGGCAGGCATGGTTTTTTCTGTGATCATCAACTGTCTGGTATTGCTTTTCCCGCTTTCCATAACGGCACAGGCTTCACAGCCGAACAGAAGTTTGGCTCCGCTCTTTGCAAAATTGAGCCATCTTCTTTCCGTAAGAGGGGAGGGCGTACCGTCAGGGAGACAATCCCAGCCTTCCATGGGGAGGATGCACCATCTGTTGCCGATTTTCTTTCCGTAACACTCAATTGGGGTGGATAAGGGGGAATCTTTGCCGGTAAGGATCGTATCGTCGATTTCCAGAGGGATATTCTCTTCCTGCAAATGTTTACGGAACTCTTCCGCTGTTTTGAAAGTGGGGATCTTCGGATAATTTTTTACAGCCATATCATCAGCTCCTTTGTTCTTTTTTTATGTGCATCAATATGATCTCACAATCTTCTTCTGCTTCATAAGAGTGTTCCAGAAGTGCGTCAAAACGGATACTGTCATCTTTTTTGAGAAGATGTTTTTCTGTGGGCAGAGTCAGCAGAAGTTTTCCGGAAAGGACCCAGCAGATCTCATAGTCATCCCCGTGGATGGCAGGCCGGGATACTTTCCCGCCTCTGGTGGCTTTTCCATAAAGACACTCCATATTTTTATAACGGATCTTCCGGAAAAGAAAATCCTCCGAGGTATGGGATTCAACGGCAACATGCCGGGTCATACCGGCTTCCGCCATATTTAAAAGTTCCGTACAGGTCATGCCGAATACATTGGCTATCTTATACAATGTATCCAGTTCCGCCTTGGAGAGATTGCGTTCCAGTTTGGAGATGACGGGAGCCGAAACATTGCTTTTTTCCGCAAGTTCGCCAATACTCAAATCATGTTTTTTCCGCAATTCCCGGATAATGGAAAAATCAAAGAGTGCCATTTTTATAGATCTTTCCTTCCCGGTAATCTTTCCAGATATTTTCAAACCATCCGTCTGTTTCCGGAAGGGGACGGCGGGGGACAAAAGAGGAGGATACTTTTCCATTTTCCCATACCGTTTCCAAAACCTTTTCCCGGAAGGAAATATCTTCTTTCATAAAATTGCCTTTTTCATCGGTAACAGCTCCTGAACCCCGGGACCCTACCGCACTTTCCACCTGGAAAAGAATACTTTTCAAATAGACATAATGGGCAAGGACAAGATGGAAGGTAATAAGTGCCTGATGGGGAAAATCACTTTTATAGCCCTGTTCCGATACCTCTTTAAACATCTGTTCCGCTTCTGTAACGGCACGGGAAAGAGATTCTTTGTTCCGCAGATGTCCGGCACATTCCGTCATGCGTTTCTGAAGGATCTTTCTATCCTCCCGCCAGCATCGCACTCCCTGTAAGCGGTTCTGTATATCTTTCAACAGTTTTGCCGCTTCTTTTTCCGCTTCTGCCATATTGAGTGTATCCTCCTGACAGCAGTTTCTGATATA
>JAFVRL010000091.1 GCA_017504325.1 Lentisphaeria bacterium
CCCGGTAAACAGTATTACCGGGGAGGAAAATATCCTTTTTACTGAAGAATATAAAGAATGTCTGGAAAAAAGCCGCAGAAAACGCATCCGTTTGCAGAATGCTTCCTGCATGGCAATGAAGATCCTGCATGTTCTCCGGAAGAGTCCTGTGGCAAAAGCGGATGAGGAGGGGGATATTCTTGGAGAATGTATCTTAAGATCTCCGGAAGAATTTTTTGCAGGAGCTTCGCTTGATGCCGGAATAAAAGGCCCTCTGCCTCTGGTATTATGGCATTATCCGGAAGATCACAGAAGGCATGTAATGATCCCGCCGGGATATTTCCTTCTTGTGACTGCCCCCTTCCGGTTCCGGGCGAGTTTCCGCATTGACGGGAAGATCCACTCGGTTGTAAGGGGACTTGTTGCAGATGACAATAAGACCTATTTTGCTTTTCTCCCCCCGGTGGAAGGACTGGATAAAAAGAAAGAATGTGAAGCCGAACTTCTTACATCTGTTTTCTGCGATGATCGGCCGGAGAGGGAAAGTTCCCCGCTCCTGTTCCTTGCTCCGGAACTTTCCACTGTACCTCTGGCATTTTCCGGAACGGAACTGCGGAAGAGTTCCATGCGGTATCTGCGGGGAAACGGAAGGGGGGCATTTGTTTTTCTCCCTCTTCTGCCGGATCGTCTGATGAGCCGTTACGATTCTCTCTACTTATCCAATCTGCATCAGGATTATCCTGTTGACCGTCATATCCTTTTGCGGCGTTTCCGTTTCTGTGCCACGGGGGCGGGGGAAAGCAGACCTTTGACTTCCGATCATCTCACCTCTTTCCATGTGGCAAAGGACGGCAGCGGCGTATGGACATACGAACTGCCTGTGGGCAATGCCCTTTCCGTCACTCTGCTTATGAAAGTAACTGCATTGCAGAATGAAAACAGTTGTCTTGTTACGGTAAAAAGACTCTCCCACAGTGAAAAAGATCTCCGGGGCGGGGGAATAAAAGAAAATGATCATTTATCTTTTACTGCCGCAGTTGACCTGGAGGACAGAAATTATCACGGGGAAACAAAAGCCTCCCGGGGCCCGGAATTTTTCTGGCAGGGAAAGATCAACAGTTTCCCCCGGAATACCGGCTGTACCATGCTTTTTCATGCCGCGGAGGACAGAATCCTGGAAATCAGTACTTCTTCCGGCTGCTTCCGCAGAAAAGATGAGTGGCATTACAATGTATGGCAGAAAGAGGAAAGCAGCAGGGGATTGCAGGATACTACCGATCTTTATTCCCCCGGGAGTTTCCATTTTTCCCTTGCCTGCAATGAAAGTATTTCCTTTCTTGTCCGGGAAGGAACCGGCAATTTCCCGGAACCATTTTTCCCCGTCTGGCAGGAGGAGGATTTCAAAGCTGCGGAAAAGAGTATAAATGAGATCATGGAAGACTCTCTTGCCCAGTTTATCGTCAAACGGGAAAACAATAAGACCGTCATTGCCGGTTATCCCTGGTTCCTTGACTGGGGCAGGGATACTCTTATCGTTGCCCGGGGACTTCTTGCCTCTTCCCGTTTTACGGAGGATGTCAAAGCCATTATCCAGCAGTTTGCCTCCTTTGCGGAACAGGGAACGATCCCCAATATGATCTGCGGGGGAAATGCGGATAACAGGGATACAACGGATGCACCCCTCTGGCTTTTTACCTTATGTGCCGATCTTTGTAAAAAGGAAAACTCTTTTGCCTTTCTTGATACGGTTCTGTCCCGTACCGGACTATCCATCAGAAAGACTCTTGTGCAGATGGCGGAAGGTTTGCTTCAAGGGACGCCAAACGGTATCAAAGCGGATGAAGAAAGTATGCTTTTATACAGTCCGCCCCATTTTACATGGATGGATACCAATTATCCGGCAGGAACCCCCAGGGAAGGGTATCCTGTGGAGATTCAGGCACTCTGGTTTGCTGCACTGGATTTTCTTGCAGAACTTACAAAAGAGGATCGCTGGAGTAGTCTTGCTCAAAAGGTGCGCTCTTCCTTCCTGAAATATTTTCCCTTGAAAGAGGGGTATTTATCTGATTGCCTTCATACTTCTGCAAATACTCCCGCTTCCGCCGCCGTTGCAGACGATCATTTGCGCTGTAATCAGCTTTATGCGGTTACTCTCGGGATCATTCCCCGGGAGGAACGGCTGTTGGCAGAAAATATCCTCCGGGCAAGTGCTTCTCTTCTCATTCCCGGAGGGATGCGTTCCCTTGCTGACAGAAGGACAGAATATCAACTCCCCGTTTATGGAAATCATGGCGGTCTTCTTAATGATCCCTCGCATCCCTATCAGGGAAAATATGAGGGGGATGAAGATACAAAAAGAAAAGTTGCCTACCATAACGGTACCGGCTGGACTCTTCCTTTCCCCCTTTACAGTGAGGCTGCCTTCCGTATTTACGGGAAGGATGCTCTTGCTGAAGCAAAAGCCATTCTCGGCAGCAGTTCCTTCCTTTTCTCTCACGGAACATGTGTGGGGGAACTTCCGGAGATCATGGATGGAGATTATCCCCATACTCCCCGGGGCTGTCAGGCACAGGCATGGGGGATAAGTGAACTCTTCCGGGTCTGGACTCTTCTGGAAGAAGAAAAGTAATTTTTTACTTTTCCGCATTTTACAAGTCTGACTTGTCCTGTCTGTACGATTGCTCACCACTATATAAAAAAAGGCACACCTTTGGGGGTGTGCCTTGCATATCGGAATCTTCCGTAGGATATATTACATATCCTGACCGACTTTCCAACGGACGAATTTCTTGACAGTCATCTTGGGAGCGATCTTTCCAAGAGTGGTCTTTTCGTCGTTGAACCATGCCTGATCCATAAGGCAGACTTCCTTGAACCATTTTGCGATCTTGCCGTCGATGATTTTGGGACGGATGGCTTCAGGTTTGCTCATCACATCTTCGGAGGCTGCGAGAACATC
>JAFVRL010000007.1 GCA_017504325.1 Lentisphaeria bacterium
GAAGTTGTGAAAAAAGTGATCCCTGCCAAACTTCTGAAAGGGGACATCCAATATTTCATCAACCCCACCGGTAACTTTGTTGTCGGCGGACCCAATGGCGATACCGGACTTACCGGAAGAAAGATCATTGTGGATACTTATGGCGGCGTCGGTTCTCACGGCGGTGGCGCATTCTCCGGAAAAGACCCCTCCAAAGTTGACCGTTCCGCAGCATATATGGGCAGATATATTGCCAAAAATATCGTTGCATCCGGTATTGCCGCAAAATGCGAAGTGCAGCTTGCTTATGCCATCGGTGTGGCACAGCCTCTTTCCGTCAATGTGGATACCTACGGAACCGGTATTCTTCCTGATGATTGTCTGGAACAGGTCGTACGCCATGTGTTCGATATGACGCCTGCCGGGATCATCAAACAGCTCAAGCTCAAGACACCGGAAGGATGGTCATACAGTCAGGCTGCTGCATACGGTCACTTCGGCAGAAGCTGTTTCCCCTGGGAACAGATCGATCAGGTTGAAAATATCCTTTCTGCCTGTGAAGAACTTTTCTGTGATGATGAATGCGAATGTGAGCATTGTCAGGAGAAAAAGACTTCCGCAAAGAAAAAAGCACCGGCAAAGAAAAGTGCTGCAAAAAAGAAATAAAAGACTTTGGGATTTTTCCGGCGGATCAGAAAATTTCTGATCCGCCTTTTACATGAAAACAGTTATTGCCGGAGAGTAATGAGATGATAAAAGTTCTGGGATCCGGAAGCCCCATTCTGGATGTGCTTCTTAAAGTGGACGATGCCTTCCTTACTTCCTTTGTCAGCGGGGAAAAGGGCGGGATGAACATGATCGATACTGTTGAGCAGGAAAGAATTCTCAATAAAGCAAAGGCTGCTGGCGTTTGTGCAAAATATGCCATCGGCGGTTCTGCCTTCAATACGATTTCCGCTCTTACTCATTTGGGACTTGCCACCGCATTTCTGGGCAAGACGGGAAAAGATGCTGACGGGGAATTTTTCCGGAAGGCTTATCAAGAGATCGGCGGGGATCCTTCCGCGTTGAAAGAGACCGTTGAGGCTGCAACTGCCAACTGTCTCTGTCTGGTTACGCCGGATTCCCAACGGACGATGCGTTCCAATCTGGGGGCATCCACTCTCATCAATGTCAATGATATTTGCAACGGTGATTTTGAAAATGTCACCCATGTGCATATTGAAGGGTATCAGCTCTTTTTTGCCGATGTGGTGAAAAAGGTCATTACACTGGCAAAAGAGAAGAATTGTACCGTAAGTTTTGATATGGCTTCTTTTGAGGTGGTACGGCTTTTCCGTAAGGAACTTGCGGAACTGCTGCCTCTTATTGACATCATCTTTGCCAATGAGGATGAAGCAAGGGAATTTTTTGCTGAAGGCGAATTCGATCCCTGTGCTGCTTTGGAAAAATTGTCTGCCATTTGTCCTGTGGCAGTGGTGAAAGTCGGTTCCAGAGGTGCATGGATCAGGGAAAAAGATGATACTATCCATGTGGATGCCCGTATGGTGAAAGCTGTCGATACCACCGGGGCTGGGGACTTGTGGCAGGCAGGATTCCTGTACGGTTATCTTACCGGCAGGGGAATCGAATTTGCCGGATGTCTGGGCTCTGCCGTTTCAGCGGAAGTCGTTCAGGTCATGGGGGCGGAATTGCCGCAGGAAGCATGGGAAAGGCTGAAAAAAGAATTCGGGTGCTGACATGGGGGTTGCTTTTGATAAAGAAAATCTTTTGCTGAAAGTAAAAGATCTTTGTGAAAAAGGACAGAAAAACGGCTTGTGGGCAGGAAATGTGATCGTTGCCGGAAACGGGGAGGAGGAACTTTTCCGTTATGTGGACGGGATCGCTGATCCTGCAAGTGGCAGAAGGATGACATACGATACCATCTTTGATATCGCCAGCGTTACAAAAGTGCTGGGGACGACGACTCTTCTTGCCATTGCCCATGAAAAAAAGCTGCTGGATATTGATGAACCCATAACAAAATATCTTCCGGAATTTACAGGAAAAACTTATGGAGAACCCACCATACGGGATTTTTCCATGCATACAGCGGGTATGGGAATATGGTATCCCCATTATTCCAATAAACAGTTGGAGATGCAGAACGATATTTTGAAACTTGATGCGGAATGTGAAAAAAATACTGTATATAAGTACAGTTGTCTCAACTTTCTGCTTTTGAGTTTTCTGCTCCGGAAAGTATATGGAAAAGACCTTGCCGCGGTATCTGATGAACTTATTTTCAGTAAACTGGCCATGAAAGACTCTTCCTGGTGTGACTCAAAAGATGTGGATCGTACCATCCGTACCATCAATGCTGCTCCGGGAGTTATTTCTGATTTCGGTGCATTGAGTATGTATCCTGTTGCCACAGGCAATGCAGGGATCTTTTCCACAGCGGAGGATATGGGGAAATTTGCCCGCAGTCTTCTGCTTTACGGGGAAAAGATCATGGCAAAAGAGACAGCAAAACTGCTTTTTACTTCCTGTTCCCATCCTTCTGTTGCAAGAAGACATGCTGTGGGCTGGGATATGGGGGAAGAGATGCTGCCAAAGGAATTTTCCTGTCAGGGAGTGTTTCATTCCGGCTGGACCGGTCAGACATTCTGGCTCGATCCCGGAAAGGATATTTATATAGCAGTACTTACCAACCGTATGGGAGATCATACCCGGTCCAAATATTTACGCAGGGAGATCGGCTTTACCATTGCGGAAAGTCTGCTTGCATGATAATGAAAGATCAACAACAATCATATAAAATTCAAGGAAAAACAAAATGAACGATTACAAAGTAAGAGACATCACGCTTGCGGATTTCGGCCGCAAGGAACTGGATATTGCGGAACATGAGATGCCCGGACTTATGGCGGTGCGGAAA
>JAFVRL010000092.1 GCA_017504325.1 Lentisphaeria bacterium
GACAATATCCACATAATCCGATACTTTCCTGATCCTTTCTCCTGCTCTTCCATTCAGAACAGGCCAACCGGGCTGACGGTGAACAGTCTTCCCGGCATGATCCCCCAATGCCGGAACATTGGAGACACATAAAGACACCTCTTTGCACAGAGCTGCTGCCGCCAGAGATTGTGTCCCACCCTGACTGCGTCCCCATACAATAAGATTTTTTCCATCCCATTGGGGAAGGCTTTTCACAAAATCCAATGCTCTTACAGTTCGCAGAAACATATATTTCACATACGATTTTTCCAGAGAATCCCTGTCCCGGATCACACAACAGGGCAATTTATTCAATTCCAGATAATATTCTTTTTCCCTGCCATTTTCCAAACCGTGGGCATTGGCATCCAACACAATGGCATTGCGTCCGAATTCAAACTGCATGGTACTGCTTTTATAACCGGCACCATGATAACAGACTATGGCAGGCAGAGACCGTTCCGGAGCATTTTCCGGCATGACCAGATACCCCGTAACGGGAATCTCCCCCAGACTCCTTATACGCACATCCTCACACACCAATCCTTTTTCTTCAGGAGGAAGAGCAACTTTTTTCCGTTCCGCTTCCATGGGGACTGCTGCAAGAAGAGAAAGATTTTTCTGCCAGAACTGCGCAAAATCGGAAGGCAGTTTCCGTGCAGGCAGAAGTTTTTCCGGTTCGATAAGCACCCCGTCCCCGACAACAGCAGTCCCGGGAAAAGCCTGCCGGTTTGCATCAAGTTTTTTAATGGTGGCTGTAAGGGAACCGGGTTCTTTCCCTTTCATCACGATTGGTGGAAAATTATCCGCAGGAAGGATCTTTTCCGATTTTTTCATTCCGTTGACATATTTTTCCAGAAGAAAATACTTTACAGGGGAAGGTACTTTTCCGGAAAGAGTGAAAGTCACTTTTTCCCCGATCTTTACAATTCCGGAAGGAGAAGAGGATCGGAGAAAATAAGTTTCCTCCTGAAATAATGCGGGAAGAGACACAGCGGCAAATTCGGTAAGGGCGGCAAGATCTTTATTTTCATCTTCGGGCTTTTTCATCTGTTTTCTCCGGTGATTGTACGATACGGTTTTCTGTATGGCACTAATATACACTCCCTCATTATAAAAAACAAGATATTTTTCTCTGTGACTACAGTCTGAAAAAAGTTTTTTTCACCGCACCATTCCACTTGTTCTGTGTTTTTACAATTTCTTCTTGCATTTTTTTTCTTTCGGGATATAGTAACATATCATTCTGTATTTTAAATAGAGAGGGTATAAAAAATGAATGCTTATTCTAAAATCAAAGTCTTCGATTTCGATCTTCCACCGTATCCCAGAGAAGGTATTTTTCATCTGGATATGTCTGAATTCTGTCAGGTGAACCGTTTTCTCCGTTTTCAGGCGGGGAAACTTGCCCAGATCCATCATCTGGATGAGATCAAAACTCTTTCCGGATTAAAAAAATTCCAGAAAAAACTCCGTGCCGTCATCTGGGAAAAGACCGGCGTAAGCTATGACGGAACTCTCCCGCTGGATGTACAGGAATATGGAACCATTAAAAAAGATACTTACACCATTACCAAACTCATTTATCAGAGCCGTCCCGGGATCTATGTGACCGCCCTTCTTTATGTACCGGAAGGGAAGGGACCTTTCCCCGCTGTTCTTCAGATGCACGGACACAATCCGGAAGGAAAATTCGGAATAAATCCCCAGAATATGTCCATCGCCCTTGCCAAAGAGGGATATGTGTGTCTTACCGTTGATGCCTTCGGTACTTACGAAAGAGCCCATAAATGCTATGAAAAGCAGGGACACGGCGGTTTCCTCGGCGCAAGTCTTTTCCCCATAGGCGAAAGTCTTATGGGCGCGCAGATCGTGGACAATATGCGCGGTGTGGATCTTCTTCAGAGTCTTCCTTATGTCATCAAAGATAAAATCGGTGCCACCGGAGCCTCCGGAGGCGGCAACCAGACCATGTGGGTCAGTGCCATGGATGAACGCATCACTGCCGCCATGCCCATTGTAAGTGTGGGTTCTTTTGCTTCCTATGTTTACGGGCTCAACTGTATCTGCGAACTTCTCCCTGACGGGCTGACCATTACAGAAGAATCCGGTATTCTTGCCCTTATCGCTCCCCGGGCATTGCGTATCGGAAACGCCCAGTATGACTGCAATCATGATTTCAGCGTTTCTGAAATGCTCAAAACTTATCATCCGGTGGAAAAACTCTACTGGAATCTGGGCTGTCCTGAAAAAATCGCATACAGCGTTGCCGACCGTGTCCACGGTTTGAGCGACCGTCAGAGACAGGCAGTTCTGGGACATTTTGCTCAATTCCTCAAAGGGGAAGGAAACGGAAACGCCCTCCCTGAACCGGATGGAGTCGATGCCATGCCCGAAGAGGAACTGTATCTTTTCCCCGATACAACAAAAAGACCGGAAAAAGTCCGTACCATTCAGGCGCACTGCCGTCTGGTGGGGGAAGCATTGCGCAAAGAATTTCTTGCAAAAAAATCCATTAAGAAGAAAGAAGCTCTTGCCGGACTGAAAGAGATGCTCCGTCTGAAAGAGCTTCCTTCTGATACTGTCCTCTATAAATATGCACAGATGAAAGATGTGACCCGTTATGCTCTGGAAGTGGGCGATCATCTCATTCCCTTCCTGCTGAAAAAAGGTACGGTTCCCGGCAAATACCGTATCCTCACCCATACGGAAGGCAGAAGTTTTCTTTCCGATAAAGATATTGAAGAAGCCGCAAAAGACGGAGCAACGCTCCTTCTGCCCGATCTTTACGGAACAGGAGAGACCGCCCAGCCCAACCATACCATCGGACTGCATCATCAGTTCTACCGCCAGCTTCTCTGGATCGGCAGAAGTCTTGCAGGGGAATGGGTCTATGATCTGCTTGCACTCATCAATATGCTGAAAAAGGATTTCAAAGCAAAAGAGATTTGTCTTACCGGTCATCTGGAATCCGGGGCGGCAGTGATCTTTGCCAATGCCTTTACGGATAAAGTAGCCCATGTGGAAACAATAGATTCTCCTGCTTCTCTGCTCTTTGATATGGGGAGTGTGGATTTTACCTCAAAGAGTCCCTTTGTCAAGTTCCTGCCCGGTTTGATCTATTCTCTTGTCCTTGCCATTCCCGGCTTTCTGAAGTGGGGGGATATTTCTCTTGCAGCGGCTCTGGGAAAAGGAAAAGTAGTGCATACCCGTCCCCGTACATGGGATGGAACGCTTCTTGACAGTAAAGGAGCTTCTGCGGCAGCAAAAGAAATTGAAAAAGTCCGAAAAAAACTTGTGTGAACCATAAATCATAACTGCCGGTCGATCCGGTACTTTGCTTCTTTCCGGGATGTGTCTGAAACATACCCCGGAAAGGATTTCCGGACAATTCCAATGCTGCGCTGTTTTCCCGCCGCAGCTCAAGCAGTTGCCGGGGAGTTATTTTTCAAAATCCGGTTCTCCAGAAAAAAATCATGCTGAAATCAAAAAAATTCTACCTTGTTGTTATTCTTTTGATCGTAAGTAATATTGCAACTGCCGTTACCTTTATGCTGTTAAGCAGAGAGATCGTATCTCTTCACCGTCTGTCCATAGCTTTTGAATATAATGAGAAAAAGTGTAAAGACACACTCCTTCTTCTTTCCGCGATCCATCGTGAGATTAAAAAAGATCCGGAACAGGCAGTCGTGAAAATAGAGAAACTGCAAAAAGAAATACCGCTTACTTACGAGGGATTCAGTACGGAAAAAGCATTGAAACAAGCCGGATTCCAATAACAGTTATTATTCCAGCTGCATAAAAGTGGTGTTTAAGATCCAAGTCCCCCGGGACCGGTAGAATACAACTTGGGATTTCTACCCCGGGAAAATATGTTCTGCATACGAATGGAGTCCCGGAGGGCTGGTGCGAACCACCGGTTCACCCGGTGGTTCTGATTTATCTCTTCTTATTTTCCTGCCATGATGCGGATCTCGTTGAGAATATCTTTTACTCCCAGACCGTACTGATCCCGCAGCCATTCCTGGGAACCGATCTTGGAAACATTCACATCCGGAAGTGCCATGCGTTTGAATTTGCAAGGTGTATTGGCATCACAGAGAACTTCTGCCACTGCTCCGCCAAGTCCGCCGCAGATATTGTGTTCTTCCACGGTAATGATCTTTCCGGTTTCCGTTGCGGCACGGATAATGGCTTCTTTATCAATGGGCTTGATGGAATACATACTGACCAGACGGCAATCAATGCCTTCTCTGGCAGCTTCCAATACCGCTTCTTTGGCATTGATCCCTACAGTCCCGGTAAAGAGAATGGTCAGATCTTTCCCTTCTTTCACCTGGGCGGAACCGCCGATTTTGAAATCCACTTTTCCTTCATGGATATTCTTTTCCCCTTTATAACCGCAGCGGTAATAAACAGGCCCGTTATACGCCATCATGGCTTTGACTGCTTCCCTTGCTTCAGGAATATCGCAGGGGGAAAGGCAGACCATGTTGGGCAGAGCCCGCATTACAGCAAGGTCTTCTGTGGAGTGATGGGAGATCCCCAGAGGACCATAGGCAAGACCACCGCCGATAATGACGATCTTCACATTGGCATTGTGATAACATACATCATTTCTGATCTGTTCAAAACAGCGCAAGGTGGGGAAGTTGGCGATAGAATAGGTGATGGCGATATTTCCTTCCATTGCCACCCCGCAGGCTACTCCTGTCATATTCTGTTCCGCCACCCCGCAGTTGATGAAACGGTCGGGGAAGGCGTTGGCAAAAGGTTCGATCTCACCGTAACCGATATCTGCCAGGATCATAAAAACTCTGGGATCAGCGTGTGCGATCTTCAAAAGTTCTTCATTAAATGCTTTTCTCATATTCCCTTCTCCAGTTCTTTTTTAGCGTTTTCGTAGATCTCTTCCGTAATGCCTCCATAGTGCCAGCGGTAATCATTTTCAAAGAGGCTCACCCCTTTGCCTTTTACGGTACGGCAGATGATGCAGGAAGGTTTCCCTTTGGTAAGGGGCAGGGAGGAAAATGCTCTTTCAAGGGCGGCATAATCATGGCCGTCAACAGTGGTCACTTCCCAGCCGAACTCTTTAAGTTTACGGTCGAAGGGTTCCAGATCGATAATATCCTGACTTCTGCCAAGAGCCTGAAGGCGGTTGTAGTCCACGATCATGGTAAGATTATCCCA
>JAFVRL010000093.1 GCA_017504325.1 Lentisphaeria bacterium
GCGGCTGGAACAATGATTCCTATTGTGAGGATTGCATCAATTTCTGCGGTCCTGTGGCAGATATGCTCATGCGTTCCGGCGTTCTTACCACAGGGGTCTTTCACATGGGCAGGATCAGAAAAGTCCTTCCCATTCTGGAATATGCGTCCTCCCCCTCGCTGGATTCCCAGATCAAAGCCAATATCGAACTGCAGAAACTTCTCACCGATATTTATTTTGAGAGCAGAAAACATTTCATCGGGGAAAACACCCTTCTGGACGAACTTTTACAGAACATCCAATCCGATCCGGAAAAGTGGTGGAGCGTGAAAGAAATGGCAGATATGTGTAATTTAAGTGTGGATCAGATGCGCCGGATCTTTGTAAAAAAAACAGGTTTGCTCCCCAAGATCTATATTGACCGGCAGAAACTTACCTGTGCAGCAGATTTTCTTCTCCACTCCCGCTGCAGTATCAGGGAAGTGGCGGAAAAATTCGGTTACCGGGATCAATATCATTTTTCCCGCAGATTCAAAGCCCTTATGGGCTTATCCCCCCTCACCTACAGAAAAAAGGTGGGTTCCATCAATCCTCTTGCCGTCCTGCCGGAGGAAAACGGGGAAGAGTGAGTAAACTATAAAAAATCACGGTAGAGGGAATTTCAAAAGTCCTCAAAAATCTTTAAGCGCATCTGCTTTGATTTGCAAAAGGAGCATTTTCGGCTGTTACCGCAGAGGGTAGCAGCCTCAAATTACCTTTCACAACTCTTTGCAGCTGCATCTTTGATTTTTTTTGAATGACTTTTGAAATTACCTCAATAAAATATTATAAAAAAATTGTTTTTGCACCTTGACCTGCTGCTTTTTCCATTGTATGTTATAGCAGAAACATGGAAAGGAGGTCTTATGGACAGACGGGAATTTCTCAAAACTTGTTTGACTCTGGGTGTACTTGGCGGTGTCAACAGACTGTGTCCGGCATTTGCAGGATTGGAAACGAAAAAATCCAACCGTACTTCAGGTAAAGCCAGAAGTGTGATTGAACTGTGGATCTGGGGCGGCCCCAGTCAGCTGGAGGCATTCGATCCGAAACCGGATCTTCCCAAAGACTATAACGGCGGGTTCGGGGACATCCCCACAAGCGTGGACGGTATAAGGATCAGTCAGTTCATGCCGGAACTTGCCCGCATTGCCCATAAATACTCCATCATCCGCAGTATGACGCACCCCTATCCGGGGCATGAAACGGCGACCTATCTCATGCAGACAGGGCGCAGTCCCGGTAAAGGGATCACCTATCCTGCCATCGGCGCATTGCTTGCCATGGCAAATGCCGGAAATGTGAAATACAATCTTCCTCCTTATGTGGCATTGACCGGCAATAAAGGCAGATTTTCCGAGTGCGGCTTTTTAGGCGACCGTTATTCCCCCTTCTCCACGGGCGGCAATCCGGGAAGTGAAAAGTTCCTTGTGGACAGTTACACCCCCGCAGGCGGTGCAGGGAAAAAAGAGATGCTGGAAAAATTTTCTCTTCTGGATACGGTGGATGCTTTAGGTGTCCGGATCCCGCAGAACGGAGAATTTGCCGCTTTTGACAAAGCCGGAAGCGGAGCAAAATCCATTCTTTTCGGAAAAGCGGCAGAGGTTTTTGACTTGAGCCGGGAAACAAAAGAGATGCGCCAAAGATACGGAATGAACAAATTTGGACAATCCTGTCTCTGTGCCAGAAGACTTGTTGAAGCGGGAGTACCGTATATCACCATCAATGCCTCCGGATGGGATACCCATAAAAAACATTTTGAGGCTTTGAACCGTATTGCTCCGGAAATGGATAAAGCCGTAGCGGCACTCATCAGTGATCTGGATGAAAAAGGCCTGCTGGATCAGACGGTTGTATGGTGGACCGGGGAATTCGGACGCACTCCCAAAGTGGATTGGCAGAATCCCTGGCAGGGCGGGCGCAATCATCATGCAAAATGTTTCTGTGCCATGGTGGCAGGCGGCGGATTTGCCGGTGGAAGAGTCGTGGGAAAATCCAATGCAACAACAGACGGCGTAGCGGAACGCCCGGTATCTCCAGTGGATCTTCTGGGCAGTATTTACGAGATGTGCGGTTTAAATCCGGACAGTCCCTTCCCCTCCAATCCCATCGGTCTGAAGGCACCCATTCTTCCGGATTCTGATCCAAAAACCCGTTTGCGGGAACTTTATCTCTGACTCTGCGGAAAGGCTTTTTATTTTTTCAGCAATACTTCCGCAAGGAAAAGATCCCCGGAATAGGTGATTTTTATATTGGGAGACCTTGTCTCCGCCACCACCGGGGAACAGTTGGAAAAAGTTTCCACAAGGGAGGAATCATCGGTAAATTCCTGAAGACGACCTTCCCCTTTCCGGAAAGAATCCAGCAGAAGTTTTTTCTGAAATGTCTGTGGAGTCTGCACCGCCCAGAGGTTCTCTCTGGGAACGGTTCTCCGGATCGTACCGTCTTCCCCGGTTTCCTTGATCGTATCTGTAACCTTCTTTGCGGCAATGCATCCGCCGTATTTTTCCGCGCCATACAAAGTTTCCAGAAGAAGCCGGTGATCTGCCAGAGGCCGGGCGGCATCGTGGACAGCAATATATTCACAATCTTCCGGCAAAACCTTTATCCCGTTATAAACAGATTCTTCCCGGCACGCCCCTCCCGGAGCAAGAAGGACCTTTTTTCCTCTGAAAAGACGGTCATGCCTTTCAAGCAGACCGGCAAACTCTTCCAGCAGAACTGCGGGAACTGTCAGGACAACATGGCCGGAAGGCAGAAAGGGAACAAAATTTTTCAGACAATGAAGAAAAACAGGCAGAGAATCCAATTCTTCAAAAAGTTTGTTTTTTGCCCCGTAACGGCTGGAAGAACCGCCGGCGGCGACCACCACACCTGTTTTATTCCCCATATCTGTTGTTTTCAAAGATCCTTCAAGAAAAGAAAGGATCTTTATTATATCCCCCGCCCCCAGGACTGCAATGACTTTTCTTTTCCTGTCATTCTTATTTTTTCCAACAGAAGAAAAAACGGTTTCCGCCATATTTTCCCATGATCCGGTAAGAAGGACAGCATTTTTGCCGACAGAGGCAGCCAGATCCTCCGCCCCCACTCTGCCCGTTTCCGACCACGCGGCAAAAACAGGAGCTATATACACCTTTTCCGGAGAATATTCTTTTCTGCCCAACAGGGCGGCAAATTCTTCAAAATACCGTTCCAGTCTTGCATAACGGTGCGGTTGGAAAACAAGATGCAGTTCACAGTCCGGAAACATCTCTCTCAATGACTGCAGACTTGCCGCCACTTCCGTAGGATGATGGGCATAATCCTCAATGAGTGTATATTCCAAACCTTCATAATGCGGAGTCAGCCGTCTTTCCACGCCCGGAAAATCCTGTAAAGATTCCAAAGCCTTCTTCAGGGGGATCTGCAAACATTTTTCCACACATTTTGCGGCAAGAAAGGCATTCTCTTTCTGATAGAGAGGAAAGAGCCGCAAAAGTTTTCTGAAAACAGGATCCTCTTTTTCTTCCGGGACCACCCGGCAGAAGGAAGGATGTTTCCCATCATAAAGAGAATCACTTTTCAAACCGGCATTATAGACAAGCAGAGGAGCAGAAAAGGCAAATGAACGGAAATTATCCAGAAGCACATTTTCACTTTCAAAGTTCCATACATGATCATCTTCAATATTGCTGACCACAGCACAGAAAGCATGGATGGCAGTATGAGTTCCGTCACTTTCATCCGCTTCACATACAAAGATCTCTTTCTTTCCGGCTGCCCCGTTCCATATCTTTCCGGGGATCTTTCCCCCGATAAGATAACCGGGGCAAAGACCTTCCTTCTCCAGAATATGCAAAATCATACTGCTGATACTTGTCTTGCCATGTGTCCCGCTTACCGCGATGACCTTCGGAAAAAGCCCGGCAACAAGCCCCAGTGCCTCTCCCCGCAGAATACATTTTGCGGAACGCTTTTTTGCTTCAAGCAGTTCCGGATTATCCGCTTTTACAGCAGAACTGTAAACGATAAGAAGCTCTTTACCTCCCGCAGAAGGCAGATTTTCCTTCCGGTGACCGCAATGGACATCAAATCCGGCATCTCTCAATACGGCAAGAGCCGGACTTTCCACCATATCCGAACCGCTTACTGCAAACCCCAGATCCGCAAAGATCTTCAGTAAAGGCATTGTCCCGGCACCGCCGCAGCCGATAAAATGGACAAAGGCTCCCTTGTGCAGAAAATCACTTAATTGGATTTTTGTGTTTTCCGTATGATTCATTTTTTTACATCATCTGCCGGGGCATCTTTGGAAAGCTGCCTCATCCTTTTTGCTTCTTTGCGTTTTTCCCGCATGAGGCGGTAACGGTTCACCAGAGCCTTTACGCCATAATAGGCGATCGGGGCACCGATCACAGCAAACAGCAGTCCTCCGGCAAAAAAGGAGATCACGATCTCCCACCCCAGAGAAAGCAATACTTTATATTCCTGCCGGAGGATCACCTCTTTCATCTGTTCTTCCAGATGGGCAAAAGTAAGACTTCCGCCGATAAGTTTGTTTCCGATAAAACACTGTACCGGATAAATGACAATAACGGTCACATGATTGGTGACAAGTGTCCCTACGATCGCTCCGAGTTTGGAGCCTTTCAGCAGAAAGGAAAGAGGTATGGAACACATAAGCTGCAAGCCGAAAGGAATCAGAAAGCCGATAAAGACGCCAAGTGCCCAGCCTCTTGCAATATATTCGGGTGTACCTTTGTCTGTAACAGCCTTCATATAGACTTTATGCATCATCTTTTTACATTTTTTCCAGAGTTTCCCCATTTTTTCTTTCCTTTCTCAATCCAAAACAGTAAATCCAAGTTTTTTCAAACTTTCCTTAACGGAATCCGGAGCATTTTTTACCGTATATGCAACCATTTCCCTGCGGAATGGATATGACCCTCTCTGCTTCTCAAATGTTTCCGGACTCTCCCGCAATCTTTTATCATCTTCCAATATATTGTAGGAACGATCCATACACTCCAGCAGGATCTCCTCCACTTTTCTTCCGCCTCTTCCGGAAAGGTCAATAGAAGCGTTGTCCGGTTCCGGCAGTCTTTCCGGGTAAAAATCTGTAAGAGGAAGAGAAAAATATTTTGCGATCTCCTGCACACTCATACTTGTCCCGTTTGCTTTTCCATCCAGAGAATACCCGGCAATATGGGGCGTGGCAAAATCCGTGAGTTTCAGCAATTTCAAATCCAGTTCCGGTTCATTTTCCCATACATCCAACGCTGCCCCGCAAAGGATCTTTTTCTCCTTCAGGACTTTTTTCAGAAGGTCATTATCCACCACCTCCCCCCGGGAGGCATTGATGAGAAAAGGTCTTCTTCCATATTTTTCCAGAAGAGCAAAGAATTTTTCATCTGCATAGTGAAAAGTTCTGTCGGTTCCATCCGGGATAAGAGGCACATGAAAAGTAATAAAATCTGCTTTTTCTGCGATTTCTTCCAGTTCCGCAAAACCTTCTTTCCCTTCTTTTCTTGCTCTGGGCGGGTCATTGCACAATACATTCATTCCGAAAATTCTGCCCAGTGCGGCGATCTTTTTGCCAACATTTCCCACGCCGATGACTCCGATGGTCTTTCCGGCAAGGGAAACATTGTTGCGGACAGCATAATGCAGAAGCAGAGAAGCCATATACTGCATCACAGAAAAAGAGTTGCATCCGGGAGCATTTTTCCACAGGATATTATTTTCTTCACACCACAGAGTATCAATATGATCGTAACCGATGGTAGCAGAAGCAATGATCTTTACTTTGCTTCCTTCCAGAAGTTCTCTTTTACATTTTGTCCGGGTACGGGTAATGATCCCGTCCGCATCCTTTACCACCTCTTTTGTCATATCCTTTCCGGGAAGGTAAAGGACTTCCGCAAAAGGTTCCAGTACCCCTTTCAGAAAAGGGATCTTGTCATCCGCAATGATTTTCAACATTCTTATTACTTTCCTGCTTCGATATCTGTATTTATTATGATTATACTTTTTTAGGTTTTCCGGCTATTTTTGTCACCAGATGCTCCAATGCAAGCCGGGGATCGCCCCCTGTCACCATCTGCTTTGACGCATGAAGGATGGCGTTGAACGCATCTGCCATCTCCACATCGGAAAACCGGCAGGCATTTTCCCACGCCTTGAAGGCACGGAAGGGGTGCATGGAGAAAAGCGGATTACCGGGATCATTCCGCTTCTGGGTCTCACAAAGATCTTTGAAATAGTTGTAATTGGCATGGGGCGGGATGGAAAAACGGATACTTTCACATTTTGCGGCAAGAAGTCTCTGAAATTCGGAATTCGCCGCATAAAGGATAGCGATCTCGGCGGAAGATGAGGAACTTTTCTCCTGTTCCAGTGTTTCGATGATCCCCGGGATAAGACTGATCGCCTCTGCCGCATTGCGTTCTGCAAGCGCAGAGGAAAATTCCCAACTCAAAGTCTCCTGACTTCTGCTGCATATCTCCCGGCAATCCGCCAGTGTGATCACGGGAGACTCTCCGGCATAGGAAGAGAGTTTGCCGATCTCATTTTTCAATCGCGGAATGTCGCTGCCCACCGTTTCCGTAAGAAAATTTACAGCGCCGTCGTCAATGCGTTTCCCGTAAGAATCCGCCATCTCTTTGATCCTTTTGTAAAGAAGCATAGCGGCACTTTTATCTTTGGCATCGATTTTATCGAACCACTCCATTTTCCCTCCGGAAGAGGCACAGACTTTTTCACAAAGTTTGAAGAAGGCTTTTCTTCTGTCCAGCCCGGTTCCGTCGATAACGATGGTCATATCATCATAGAACCCGTCTTTGAGGAAATCGGAAATGGTGTCGATCCGGCTTTTCTTTTTCTTGTTGGAAGATTCATCGAGAGCATCGTCGAATTTATTGAAATGTTTGAGCCATACAGTTTTGGAAGGGGTGAGAAAAGGCGGGGTCTCTATGGAAGTGATAAAGCGGTCCAGAACGGAAGAAAATTTTTCATCCGGATCATCCCCCCTTATGATCTCCAGAGAATCATTTTCCTCCGGCATATCTCCGAACATTTCCCGGATGAAATCCCCGGCGCGTTCCTTTACGGAAAATTCCTCTGTACCGGTAAAAAAGTATAACTTGCCCATTTTTCCCTGCCCGTTCTTCTCTTCTGTTATTTTCCATCGATCCCGGGGATGAAGGAATCTTTACCGGTAAAGGAAGCAATGGTGGAAGCAATGATATTAATGGCATTTTCCACATCCCGCAAGTCGCAAATTTCCACAGGAGTATGCATATAACGGTTGGGAATGGAAACCAGCGCAGTCGCCATTCCGGCACGGGCAAGCTGCATGGAGGCGGTATCCGTTCCTCCGGTGGGCTTTCCGCCGCAGACCAGCTGGAAGGGGAAGGAATTTTTCTTTGCCTCCCCCATCATTCTGCGTACAAGAACAGGATTATTGTCTGCATTGCGGGTAAGAATGGGACCGTTGCCAAGTTTCACATCCCCGGCAGTCTTTTTATCTGTACCCGGAACATCAGTAGCGTGTCCAACATCCACACAGAATCCCACCTGTGCATCAATACCGTAAGAGGAGGTCTTTACCCCTCTTGTCCCGATCTCCTCCTGTGTCGTTCCCACGGCATAGACTCCCACAGGGATATTCATGGAAGAGAGTTTTTTCAATACTTCGATCACAACAAACGCCCCGATTTTATCATCCAGGGATTTGGAAACGATGCGGTTTTCCCCGGCGCGGTGATAATTGGAACGGAAGGAAACAGCATCTCCCACAGCCACAAGTTCTTTCACCTTTGCACCATCTTCAATGCCGGTATCGATCCAGAGATCTTTAAATTCGGAAGGAGTGTCTCTTTCCTTCTGACTCTGCAAATGGATAGCTTTTCTGCCGATAACACCGGGAAGAGGTCCTTTTTCTGTAAGGATATTGACTTCCAGTCCCGGAACAGTATTTTTATCCACGCCGCCCACAGGACGGAAACAGACAAATCCTTCATCCGTAATGTAAGTGACCTGAAAACCGATCTCATCGTAATGTCCGGCAAGCATGAC
>JAFVRL010000094.1 GCA_017504325.1 Lentisphaeria bacterium
GGAAAAGAGATAACTCTGGGCAGTCTGGAACGCCCCCAGCTTCTTTTTGATGAAAAAGGTACTCCCGTTGCCCTGTTTGCAGCGGTTGCCGACGGCCCCGGGGGATTCAACAATGCCCCCAACACATGGAATCAGGTCTTTCTGCTGAAATAAAATTCAAAAAAGAGGTGCTGAAATGAAATTATCACAAAGAGCATTGAACCTCATCCCTTCCGAACCCCGGCGGATCTATGATGAAGCAAAAAAATATACCCATGTCATAGATCTTACACTGGGCGATCCCGATCTGCCGCCACCCTCCAATGTTCAGGAAGCCGCCTGCAAAGCGATCCGGGAGGGCAGAACAAGGTACAGTGCCAATGCGGGACTGCCCCAACTGCGGGAAAAAATTGCTGCCGATGCGGCAAAAGAGTATAACATGACTTTTGATCCCTCTTCCGAAATCATTGTGACTGTAGGGGCAATGGAGTCAGCTTATCTTTCCTTATGGAGTTTATTGAACGAGGGGGATGAGGCGATCATTCCTGCGCCGTTTTGGATCAATTACGGGGAGGTAGTCAAATCTCTGGGGGCGAAACCCGTCTTTGTTGAAACGCGTCCGGAAGATTCTTTCATTGTAAGGCCGGAAGAAATTGAAAAAAAGATCTCTTCGTGTACCCGTCTTCTGATTTTGAATTCCCCTGCCAATCCCACAGGAGCAGTGATCCCCGGCAAAGTTCTGGATCAAATTGCCGATATTGCCTGTAAATATGATCTCACGGTTGTTTCCGATGAAATTTACAGTCACCTGGCATTTGACGGTCAGAAGCCGGAAAGTATCCTCACCCGTCCGGGTATGCGGGAGCGCACAGTTGTTGTCAATGGATTTTCCAAACGGTTTGCCATGACCGGCTGGCGGGTAGGCTGGGCATTGGCTCCGGAACGCCTTGTCCGTGCCATGACACAGATGACGGAAAATATCGTAGCCTGCGCCCCCCTGCCCTCCCAGTATGCGGCAATAGAGGCATTGTCTGACCGTACAGATGAATCCTATATCCGCAGGGAATTTGAAAAACGGCGCAACTGCGTATTGGAAGAACTGGAAACGATCCCTGAAATCAGAAGTATGGGGATCCCGGCGACATTCTACGCTTTTCTGGATGTTTCCCGGACAGGAATGAGCGGCAAAGAATTTGCTTTGGAACTTTTAAAATCCAAACAGGTAGCTCTGATCCATGGCAGTGCTTACGGCGGGGATGCCTATAAGGATTTCATCAGGATCGCCTTTACCATGCAATGCGGGGAACTGCGTAAGGCTTTTGCAAGGATCAGAGAGTTCCTTGCTGAACGCAAGGCAAAATAAGAATACGGCAGAAGGAAGATGATAATGAATAAAGAAGAATTGAAGCAGTATATATGTGATTTTCTGGATTCCCGTAAAGAAGAAATCATCCGTACAGGAGAGGAACTGCTCCGGATGCCGGAACTGGCCTATTGCGAAAACCGGACATCCGCTCTGGTGGGCAGTCATTTTAAGAAACTGGGCTTGAAAGAGAAGACAGGTCTTGCCATTACCGGACGCAGGGCAGATATAGATACGCAAAGACCCGGACCCCGCCTTGCGATCCTCGGGGAACTGGATGCCTTGATCGTTCCGCAGCACCCTTTTGCAGATCCTCAAACCCATGCTGCCCATGCCTGCGGACATCATGCAGCACTCAATGCCATGTTGGGATGTGCAAAAGTTTTGACAAGACCGGAAGTTATGCAACATCTTTGCGGCTCCCTTGCTTTTATTGCGACGCCGTCGGAAGAGTGTCAGAATCAGCCATATATAGCAAGTCTGATAGCCGAAGGCAAATTACAGTTTTTCGGCGGCAAATCGGAAATGATTGCAAAAGGAGTTTTCGATGATATCGATCTTGCCATGATGTGCCATGCCGGCGGAAGCAATTTCACCCCATCCGGCTTTAACGGTTTTGTTATGAAACGATTGATCTTCCACGGCAAATCCGCCCACGCCGGGGCAAACCCGGATAAAGGGATCAATGCTATTTCCATGATGCGTTCTGCCATGACTCTTCTGGACGCCCAGCGGGATACATTCCGGGATGAAGATCATGTACGGATCCACGGCTATATCCCAGACGGCGGCGAAGCGGTAAATGTAGTCCCTGACCGGGCTGTTTTCACCTTGCAGGTTCGGGGGGCAACTCCGGAAGCGATCAGTGATGCTTCGGAAAAAGTGGATCGCTGTGTGCAGGCTGCGGCACTGGCATTCGGCGGCAGGGCGGAAGTACAGAATCTTTTTGGATTCATGCCGCTTATTGCCTACGGGAAACTGGATGATATCCATGAGGAAAATGTAAGAAATATTATTGCTCCGGGCGTTCCCTTCACCAGAGGGATCTACCGGCCGTCCTCCACAGATATGGGAGATGTAAGTATGATCATTCCCTCATTACATGCTTATTTCCGGGGATTCTCCGGAACAGCCCATACCGATGACTTTCTGGCATGTGACCAGGTACAGGCGTATGTGGATCCCGCCAAAATGCTTGCCTTGAATGCCATTGACCTTTTATGGGGGGATGGAACAGCAGGCAGAGAAGCAGCAAAGGAAAAAACACCTCTTACCAAAGAAGAGTATCTGGAAAAAATGCAGGCTTTCTCCTCCGGAACAGAGTATGATTTCCGTAAAAAGGAACAGGAATAAGTACATTTTTACAATATGCCTTTTCCGGATCAATGAAAACACTCCGGAAAGGCTCGCATATATAAAAAATAATTCAGGGAAAAAAAATGTTTTCAGAAAAAACAAAAATTGATTTGCAGAATGTTCTGGATGAATATACCTCTTCCGGAAAAGAGTGTGGCTGTCAGCTTGCCGTCTATCACAATGGAACTCTTCTTTATGATCTTGCCTCCGGCTGGACAGATGAAACCAAAAGCAGAAAAGTGGATACTCAAACCCTTTTCCCCGTTTTCTCTGTGGGCAAAGGGGTCGTTACCACCCTGATCCACGTTCTGCATGAAGAGGGACTTATTGATTATAATGCCCCCGTTACCGACTACTGGAAAGAGTACGGAAAAAACGGCAAGGAGAAAACACTTGTAAAAGATATTCTTTCCCACCGTGCAGGACTTGCCCATCTGCCGGTCATGGAAAAAATGGAAGATAAATACAACTGGGAACATTTATGTAAAAATGTGGAGGAAGCCGCCCCCTCTCTTCCCATCGGCGGAAAAAATCAATATCATGCGGCGATCTACGGCGTTCTTGCCGGACATCTTGCAGAATGTGCCGCAGGAAAAAAACTTACGGATTTGTTTCAGGAAAAACTTTTTGCGCCTTTGGGGATCGAAAATATGTTTTTCACTCTTCCGGAGGAAAAGTACGGCAATCTGGCAAAAATCGTCAATACGGAGAATAAATTTTATCTTGATCACAATGAAAAATATGCTCTCTCCGGATTGAATCCCTCCAGTAACGGCACATGCAATGCCGGAAGTCTTGCCATGATGTATGCCTCCCTGACCGGGGATGGACTCAATGGCAAAAGACTTCTTAAAGATGAAACGATCGGAAATGCCACAATTTTATGCAGAAACAGCGATGACCCCCTTCTGCCGGAACAGTGGAACGGATTTGGATTGGGTTACGTTCTCTGCGGCCCCCGGAATGAAGATATAGGAAGGATATTCGGGCACGGCGGAGCCTGCGGAAGTGAAGGTTTTGCCGATAAAAAGACCCGTCTTGCAGTGGGCTTCACCAAAAACAGGGCGTTGAAAGAGCATCCCCATCACGAAATACGCAACAGGATCTCGGAAATACTGGGGCTACCGTCAAGAGTGTGGTAAACTTTTTTCCCCTTTTCCGGTATCGTCCATTTCCTCTACCGGATCATCCGGATCCTTTTCGGCGGCGGCAGAAAGGGCGATACCGAAGGAAAGCATAACAGAAAGAAGGGAACTGCCGCCATAACTCAACATGGGCAATGTCACCCCGGTGGCAGGAAGAAGGACACTATTGACACTTATATGCAATAATGCCTGAAAGAAACAGAGCATCCCCGCACAGAATACATATAATCTGCCGCATTTTCCTTTTGTATTCCAGGCAATAAGGGTAAAGGCGATCCCCAGACCGGCAAAAATCAGAATGACAAGTCCGCTTCCGGCAAAGCCGGTAAGTTCCACAATAGAGGCGAAAAGAGAATCTGTATGAGGCAAAGGCAGATAACTTCTTGCCCATAAAGCGGTTCCATGTTCCGAACCGAACATCCCGCCGTGAGCAAGAGTATATTGGAACTGCCGCATGTGCCAGGAACGCACCCCTGCCCCGTCAGGATTGAAAAAGGCAAGGATACGCATAAAAGCATAATCATGGCGGAAAATAAAATAAAGGCCGCTGACAAAAAGCGTTCCGGCAGCCAGCAGAAAAGCGGAAAGCGTACTGGAATGCTGGTCTATGGGACACCTTGCTGCTGGGTGATGGGCTGAATCATATTACCTTAGATGTGTATGAAGCCAATGTAAATCGTATCTGCCGTCAGCTGCAGATGTTTGCACCCAAGGCCAAGATCATCTTTGCCACCTCTACGCCGGTGCAGGAGGAAC
>JAFVRL010000095.1 GCA_017504325.1 Lentisphaeria bacterium
AAAAATATTTTTTCAAAAAAGGGGGTCTTTATGAAAAAAGTATTCATCCTCGATACCAATGTTTTGCTCCACAGTGCAGCAGCACTGGAATCTTTTGAAGACAATATCGTCGTCATCCCCATGCCGGTTGTTGAAGAACTGGATAAATTCAAAAAAAATCAGGACGAATTGGGCAGAAATGCCAGAAGAGTCGTCCGCAGGATCGATACCCTGCGGGAAAAATCCGCAAAAGCAGGGGGTCCCAAACTCTTTGAAGGCATCCCTATGGAAAATGCCGCCAACGGAAAAGAAGCCGGCACTCTCATTGTGGCATTGGATGTACCTCTGGAAAAAAGCAATCTCAATGCTGCCGATCCCTCCTATGCAGACAACCGGATCCTTGCCATTGCAGAAGATATCCTGAAGAAAACCAAAGCAAAAGATCCGGCAGTAAAGGTAAGCATCGTTTCCAAAGACCTCAATATGAGACTGCGTGCCGATGCGCTCGGGCTGGAAGTGGAGGATTACAAAAAAGAATCCATCAAATATGAAAAACTTTTCACCGGAGTGGATAAGTGTGTCCTTTCCGATGCGGATATGGATGATTTCCTTTCCGGAAAAGCCGTGGACATCCCCGCAGACAGAGAGTTTTATCCCAATGAATTTCTGAATTTAAGCGATGAAAGCAATACAAAAAAGGCTGTGGGATTCATCCGCAACAAAAAGATCGTAAAACCTTACCATCTCCCGGAAGATACCGTATGGAACATCAAACCCCGTTCACAGGAACAGAGGATGGCATTGCAGCTCCTGCTCGATCCCTCCATCCAGGTGGTCACTCTTGTGGGAAGAGCCGGTTCCGGAAAAACCTTCCTTGCCCTCGCCGCAGCTCTCCAGGCAGTGAAAAAAGAGAAACTTTATGACAGGATCCTTGTCACCCGTCCAATCGTCCCCATGGGGAACGATATCGGTTATCTGCCGGGAAGCAAGGATGAAAAAATGGCTCTCTGGATGCAGCCCATCTTTGACAATCTTTCCGTCCTTCTCCGGACAGAAAAGACAAAGGATGATTCCGCTGTCCGGCGTCAGATCAATGAAATGCAGCACATGGGACTTCTCTCTCTTGAAGCTCTTACCTATATAAGAGGAAGAAGCATCCCCAATGAATTTGTCATCATTGATGAAGCCCAGAACCTTACGCCCCATGAGGTCAAAACCGTTTTGAGCCGTGCCGGGGAAAATACAAAAATGATCCTCACCGGAGACCCGGATCAGATCGACAATCCGTATCTCAATGCTGATACAAACGGGCTTTCCTATGCTGCGGAACACTTGAAAGATGTGGATATTCACGGTCATATCACCCTTATGAAGAGTGAACGCTCCAATCTTGCCGCCGCAGCAGCAAAATATCTGTAAAAATGTTGTGCCGGGGGTACGGATAAATACGGATAGGTACGGAGGTGTACGGAGAAAGGTAATGGATTTTTCCGTACATCTTCTTTTTTATGAATAAAATTATAAGAAATATTCTTGCAATTTTCCGTAACGGAAGTAATTTACTATGGCAACAGTATAAAAATCCATTTAACAAATAGGACAGAATATGGCAGAAGACATCAATGAATTTCAGGAAAGGCCCGATTGGGATACCTATTTCATGCAGATCGCGGAAATGGTGGCAAAACGCAGCAACTGCAGCAGAAGACATGTTGCGGCTGTGATCGTCAAAGATAAACGCATCATCTCCACCGGCTATAACGGAACCCCGCGGGGGATCAGAAACTGTAATGAAGGAGGTTGTCCCCGCTGTTCTTCCAATGCCCCCTCCGGAACACATCTGGGGGAATGTATCTGTTCCCACGGAGAGGAAAATGCCATCGTCCAGGCAGCTTACCACGGAATAAGTGTGAAAGATTCCACGCTTTACACCACTTTCAGTCCCTGTCTCCTGTGCGCCAAAATGATCATCAATTCCGGCATAAAGGAAGTGGTTTACAAAGACCGGTACACCATTGATGATACCGCCCGGTGGATGCTTGCAGAAGCCGGTGTCGTCCTGCGTCCGGTCAATGGAAAGGATTGAAATGGCTTTGTCTGTTCATAATTCCCAATCGGAAGTAGTTATTCCGGAAAGCCTTATTGATGAAATGGGTTTTACAAAAGATGTCTTTACGCCGCAGGTCTCCCCCGGTACCACCCTCCCCTACCGGCAATATCTTGCCAATTTTGACAAAGAGGGCAAACCCTCTCTTCTTCTTTTTTTTCACGGTGCAGGCAGTGTGGGTACAGATAACTATTTGCAATGCCGTATCGCCGCTCCGCCCCTGGAGCGTTTTTTCAAAAACCATCCTTCTGAAAAGTGTGTGGTCCTTCTCCCCCAATGCCCTTCCCGTGAAGAAAAATGGGTGGATGTTCCCTGGAATCTTCCCTGTCATGCTATTCCGGAAAAGCCTTCAAAATATATGGAATGTGCCATGAAACTGCTGGAAGAAAAGATCCGGGAATTTTCTGTGGATGAAAAAATGTTAAGCAATAAAGATAATTCATACACAATAGAAAGAGGAAATCGTTTTAAGAAAAAAGTAGATCCATCGACTCGTGCTTTATTGATTCGCAGAGGAAATGATTTTTTTTCCAGTGGAAATATAAAGGCTGCAGAAAAAATTTTTGTAACAACAGACTACAAAGATGGGCTTGTTCGATTGGGAGATTATTATTTTAATAACGGAAATATTTATAATGCGGCAAAAATGTATTTTATGTCCGGAAATGAATCTAAAATAAAATTATTTTCTGAAAAGTGTGCAAAGATTATTCAGATTATGTTAGAAGAAAACATTAAATTAAGTATTTGAGGATTTTATGAATAAAGAATGGAACGAAGAAATAGATAGTATAAGCAGTAGTATGGATCTTGTAAATGATGAAATTAATGTAAGTGATGAATTTGATAAATTAAGCAAGATCTCTAAAGAAGCTTATGATCTTATCAAAGAAGGTAAATTGGATGAAGCAAAGGATTTGTTTTATAAAATTCTGGAGCAAGAATCAGAAAACCATTACGCTTTGGTAGGACTCGGTGATATTTCAAGAAAAAAAGGTGAATTCCCTGAAGCTATTGATTTTTATAAAAGATGTTTAGATTCTTATCATGAAAATAAATATGCATTGATTGGTTTGGCTGATGTTTATCGTGAAATGGGAAATTACAAAGAATCTATTCATTTGTGGGAACATTTCATTGTTCATTACGGTGTAGATATTACAGTTCTTACACGATTAGCTGACTCATATCGGAAATTAGGTGATTACGAGAATGCCAAGAAGTTTTATAAACAAGTTTCTGAAATAGATCCTAAAAATTCTTATGCATTGACAGGTATCGGTTATTTATATTTTGAAACAAGAAAATATGAATGGGCATTGGAAAATTGGTTGAAAATGCTGGAAATTGAACCGGACAATGTAAAAATCCTTACTGCTATAGGGAATTGTCATAGGAAAAAGAAAACTTTTGAAGACGGTATTGCTTATTTTGAAAGAGCATTGCGTTTGCAAAATAAGAACTTTTATGCACTGTACGGTTTGGCTGACTGTTACCGAGGACTTTCTATGCATGAAGAAAGTTTGCATGTATGGAAAGAATTATTGGAATTAAGTCCGAATAATAAAGTAATTATGACACGTCTTGCCGATTCATATCGAAATCTTGAAGATTATGATGAAGCTGAAATTTACTACGACGACGACTGGCAACTGATCACGGGATACATGAGCTATATGCCGGGTATGGTTACCAAGGGGCTGTTTATTGACATCAATACACTCCCGAGTCTCTCGCTCGATTCGCCGTGGTGGATCCAGGGCTACAACGACAATGTGACCATTCACGACAAAATGTATACGGCGATGGGCGATCTCTGCTCCACCGGTCTGAAGAATGCATATTGCGGCTATGTCAATATAGATCTGCTGGAAACTTACGGCCATAAAGTGGAAGAACTGTATGACGCGGTCAATAGCGGCACATGGACGCTGGACATGGTGCTTGAGATCGCAGGGCAGGTCTCCACCGACCTCAACGGTGACGGCAAATACGATGCCGGCGACGTGCACGGAATTGCCATGAGTGATGTCACCATGAGCTCTCTCCCCACGGCATTTGGCATCAACTACACCACAAAAAATGCTGAGGGTATCCCCGAGATCAGCATCCATACCGAACGATTTCTGACCTCTTACGAACGGATCTATGAGGCATCACACTCAAACTTTTGGCATCCTGTATACGACGTGGAAAAATTTGTGGAGGGCCGTACCCTGTTCCTCTTCCACACCCTGGAAACCGGCGGCGAGATGAAGGATATGGTCAGCGATTACGCAGTACTCCCCATGCCCAAATATGATACTGAGCAGGAAAACTACCGTACGGCGACCCGCGCCGTAGCATCCATTCTGCTCGTTCCCAACACGGTGCAGAATCTTGATCTGTGCGGTGCCGCCATGGAGAGTCTGAACTATGCTTACCTCTGATTTCATCCGACCACAGCTTGTCCTCACTGAATCCGAGAATCCTTACGATCCCGGTACAAAGCGCTGACTTGCGCAAGACC
>JAFVRL010000096.1 GCA_017504325.1 Lentisphaeria bacterium
ATGGTAGGCCGCAGGATCAAGGAAGATCCGAAAGACGCAAAGATCGCAAGTCATAAACTTCTGGTAAGAGGCGGATTTGTCCGTGCGGTTTCCGCCGGGATCTACTCCCTTCTCCCCATGGGATACAGGATCGTGGAAAAGATCGAAAAAATCGTGAGAGAGGAAATGAACCGTATCGACGGTCAGGAAGTGAGACTGCCTCTGGTACTGCCTGCCGAATTGTGGGAAGAATCCGGCAGATTCTCTTCCGTGGGTTCTGAACTTCTGCGCTTCAGAGACCGTAACGGAAAAAACATGGTTCTGGGGATGACTCACGAAGAAGCCATGGTACAGCTGGTGCGTACGGAAGTAACCAGTTATAAACAGCTTCCTGTCATGACCTATCAGTTCCAGCTCAAATACAGGGATGAAGCCCGTCCCAGAGCCGGTCTCATACGCGTTCGTGAGTTCGTGATGAAGGATGCCTACAGTTTCCATACGGATCAGAAAGATCTGGAAAAATATTACGACAGAGCCCATGAGGCTTATGAAAGAGTGTTCCGCAGAGTGGGACTCAAAAATGTGGTTTCCATCAAGGCGAACTCCGGCATGATGGGGGGGAATATCTCCCATGAATTCATGTCCATTGCCGATTGCGGGGAAGATACCATTTTCATCTCTCCCGACGGAAAGAGTTACAAAGCCAACCGGGAAATTGCTGTTTCCGGACTGAAATTTGAAAAATGCGGCGAAGAACTCCCGCTGGAAAAAGTCGCAACCCCCGGCAAAAAGACCATTGAAGAAGTTGCTTCTTTCCTGAACGTCAAACCGGAAAATACCGGCAAGGCTGTTTTCTATTCCGATATGGAAGGCAAACTTATTTTTGTGATGATCCGCGGAGATTTTGAGGTCAATGAAAGCAAATTGCAGAACCATCTGGGGCTTCTGGAGATCAAATTTGCCACCGATGACCAGATCCGGGCAGCCGGAGCCGTTCCCGGCTATGCCTCTCCTGTGGGGATCGATCCGAAAAAATGCCATATCATCATAGACCCCTCCGTTGCCGGTTCCTCCAATCTGGTGGTAGGTGCAAACGAAGCGGACTTCCACTATAAAAACTTCAATTACGGACGGGATCTTGACGGTGCGGAAGTCGTGGATATCGCCATGGTGCGTGACGGCGACCCCTGCCCTGTGACCGGGGCTCCTTTGCAGATGAAACGGGGGATCGAAGTGGGAAATATCTTCCAGCTGGGCACAAAATATTCCGCCCCCATGAACTGCAACTATCTGGACAAAGAGGGCAAACCTCATCCCATGGTCATGGGCTGCTACGGTATCGGTATCGGAAGAACCATGGCAACGGTTGCGGAAGATTCCCATGATGATTACGGGGTCATCTGGCCCATGAGTATCGCTCCCTATCAGGTGCAGGTCTGTGCATTGAATCCGGATAAAGGCGGCGTAGGGGAAGCAGCGGAAAAACTGTATCAGGAATTCAATGCTCTCGGCGTGGAAGTCCTGTTGGACGACCGGGGTGAAAAAGCAGGCTTCATGTTCAATGACGCCGACCTTATGGGGATACCTTTCCGTGTGACAGTATCCCCCAAGAGTCTGGAGCAGGGCATGGCAGAGTTCCGTCTGCGTTCCAGCCGGGATATTGAGTTGATCCCCCTTTCCGATGTGGCAAAAACCGTTGCGGAAAGAGTGAAAGAAGAACTGAAAAAATATGAATAACAATACTCCGGCAAAATAAAGGAGGATCTGCTATGTGGAAATATACGGAAAAAGTGATGGATCACTTTATGAATCCCCGGAATGTGGGGGAGATCAAAGATGCAGACGCTGTGGCGGAAGTGGGAAATGTAAGCTGCGGGGATGCGTTGAAGATCTTTCTCAAGGTGGATGATGCTACTCAAACCATCACAGATGTAAAATTCAAAACCTTCGGCTGTGCCAGTGCCATCGCCTCTTCTTCCGCTCTGACGGAACTTGTGAAGGGAAAGACTCTGGAAGAAGCGGCAAAGATCACCAATAAGGAGATCGCCGCAGTTCTGGGTGAACTTCCTGAAGAAAAAATGCACTGTTCCGTTATGGGAATGGAAGCCATGCAGGCAGCCATTGCGGATTATAAAAAGAAACATGGAATGGAAGTAACAGAAGAACTTGCCGATAATGATGACCATGAAGGACGCATCATCTGCAAATGCTTCGGTGTGACAGATACCAAAATAAGAAGAGTGGTAATGGAAAATAATCTCACCACTCTTGAACAGGTAACTTCTTACACGAAAGCCGGCGGTGCCTGCGGCATGTGTCTTGATCAGATCCAGGAGATCCTGGATGGCATCACAAGGGAAAAACAGGAAAAACCTGCTGAAGAAAAACCCGATTTTGATTCCCTCACCCCGGTGAAAAAGGTCATTCTCATCCAGGAGATCATTGATAAAGAGATCCGTCCCGCTCTGATGAAAGACGGCGGGGATATCGAATTGATCGACCTTGACGGCACTGTTGTCAAAGCAAGATTGCGTGGGGTGTGTGCATCCTGTCCCAATGCGAAACTCACATTGAAAAAACTTGTGCAGAGCAAATTGAATGAGTTTGTCTCCCCTGCCCTCACCGTTGAGGAGGTTAAATAAAATGGCGGAAAACAAAGTCATCTATTTTGATAACAATGCCACGACAAGGATCGCTCCGGAAGTCTTTGAGGCAATGACGCCTTATCTTACAGAATACTACGGCAATCCATCCAGCATCCACCATTTCGGCGGTCAGGTAATGGAAAAGGTGGATGAAGCAAAGGCAAGTCTTGCCGCACTTCTGGGAGCGGATCCCGCCAATGTGATCTTCACCTCCTGCGGAACGGAAAGCGACAATGCGGCGATCTTCAGCGCATTGCTCAACTGCCCGAAACGGAAAAAAATCGTGGTATCCAAAGTGGAACACCCGGCGGTTTTGAGTCTTGCCAAAGAACTGGAAAGACGGGGCAATAAAGTTTCCCGGATCCCGGTGGATTCCAACGGGGTACTGGATATGAATGCTGCCAGAGAACTGATCGACGATGAAACCGCCATCGTTTCTGTCATGTGGGCGAACAATGAGACCGGTAATATCCAGGATGTGGAAACTCTTGCAGAGATCGCCCATAAAAACGGCGCACTCTTCCATACCGATGCTGTTCAGGCTGTGGGCAAGATCCCCATTGATCTGAA
>JAFVRL010000097.1 GCA_017504325.1 Lentisphaeria bacterium
AGGGATGGAGGAAGCGATCATGCTTGCAGAAGAAGAGGTGGCAAGACTGGAAAATATATTTCAGGAGCCGGATTTTTTTGCGAAACACGGAGCCGAATTGCCCTCTTTGCAGAAAGCTCTTGATGAAGCTAAAGCAAAAAGTGAAGCATTATATGCCCGCTGGAACGAATTGGAGACTAAAAAGGCAATGCTGGAAAATTCCTGACAGAAACAATGATTTTATCTGAAGGATCCGTTGGGGATCGTCTGTAAAAAAGAGTTGCGTACACCTGAGAAAGGTGCCGCAACTCTTTTTTTGACGCTTTATCTTTTGAAATACCCTCTTTTTTATTTCTTTTTCAGAATATTATCAAAAGCCTCCAGGCGGTCATTGAAATACTCCAGTGCGGATATGACCGGTTCTTTTGTGGTAAAGTCCACTCCGGCATCCTTCATGATATCCAGAACATCTTTTGAGCCGCCGGCTTTCAGGAAGGATAAGTACGGTTCCGTATTCCCCGCAAGGATATTTCTCGACAGGGCAACGGCTGCTGAAAAACCTGTGGCATATTTATACACATAGAAACTGCGGTAAAAATGAGGGATTCTCGACCATTCCGAAGCAATAAGAGGATCTGCCTTCACCGCACTGCCGTGGTAGAAGTTGTTGAGATCAAAGTAGATCTTTTCCAGTCTGTCTGCTGTAAGCGGGATACCTTTTGCCGCATCGTCATAGATGGCTCTTTCAAATTCCGCAAACATGGTCTGCCGGTACAATGTGGCTCTTGCTTCATCCAGAAGCTGATTGAGCAGATATGCCCGCACCGTATCAGAAGGAGCATTTTTCATAAGATATTCATGAAGCAGTATCTCATTGGTGGTGGATGCCACCTCTGCTACAAAGATCCGGTAATAGGCATAGTGATAAGGCTGATTGGCATGGGAAAGATAACTGTGGATGGAGTGCCCCAACTCATGGGCAAGAGTGGAAACACTTGTAAGATTGCCTTTGAAAGTCATCAGGATATAAGGCATACTGCCGTAACAGCCGCTGGAATAGGCTCCGGAACGCTTTCCCCTGTTCTCTTCCACATCCATCCATTGTTCCGCAAATGCTTTTTCCGCGATTTTGCCATACTCTTTTCCCAAAGGAGCAAGTGCCTCTTTCACATATTTCACAGCCTCCTGCCAGCTGACAGAAAAATCACATTCCGGAATAAGGGGATTGTAAAGATCATACATATCCAGTTTTTTCAAGCCCAGCTCCCGGGAACGGACGGACATGTATTTGTGCAGATAATGGATTTTGTCATGTACCGCATCTATGAGGGAATCATAGACGCTCAAAGGAATATTATCGGAAAAAAGAGAGGCGTTTCTGGCTCCTTCCATGTTCCGCAATTCCGCAGAAAGAATATTTTTCTTTGTATTGGCATAAAGTGTGGAGGCAAGAGTGTTGCGGAAAGAGTGATAGACTTTGTAAAGGGATTTGAATGCACTCTTTCTCACTTTCCTGTCCGGAGACTGCATAAGGGTTATATAATTGCCGTGGGTGACTTCCACTTTTTTCCCGTCGGAATTTTTAATGGCGGGGAAGCGCAGATCCGCATCATTGAATGCGGAAAAGACACTGGAAGCGGTATTCAGCACATTGCCGCTTCTTGCAAGGATCTTTTCTTCCGGAGCTGAAAGTACATGGGGACGGTATCTTGCCTCGTTATCCAGAGACCGCTTATAAAATGCAAGTACGGGATCATGGCGGCAGGATTCAAATTTTGCTTCATCCATGGCAAGCAGTTCCGGAGAAAACCAGGCGCATTGGGAAGAAAATACTGCCGCTTTTTCACTGATCCTGTCAAGACGGGATTTATTGACACTGTCAGCCGTATCTTCATCACTTTTCAAATGGGCATAAGTATAAAGACGGTCAAGGACGATCTCGAAATCATCGGAGGCTTTGTAGGCATCAAACAAAGTCTGTGCCGATTCGGCTAGTCTTCCTTTATATGCAAGAAATTTTGCCAGAAGAGACTCCAGAGAAGCAAATTCTTTCTCCCAGTCTTCCGCTGTTTTGTATAATTTTGTAAGATCCCAGCTTAATTGAGGATTCACTTCTGCGCGTGTTTTGATCTTTTCCATATTCTTCATCCTTTCTCTTTGCCTTTACTATATACCGGAAACAACTTTTTTGCAAGAGGAAAATGCCGGGAAAAAATACTTCGATCCTATTGAAAAGAGAGGAAAAAATGGTATATTAGAAGAATTGTATCAGTATTATCCGGGTGGAATGAACTCTTGAAAGGAACTGTTATGGCTATGTATGATTTTCAAAAAGATATTCCCGCAGATGACGGGAAAGTCCTGCCTTATACCGGCAAACCTTTTCTCAACCGGCAGGAGGATTTCCATTTTGCCATTATTGCTGACCGGGGCGGAAGTGAAAGAAAAGGTTTTTTCGGGGAGACGATGAAGGCTCTGAACCTTTTGAGACCGGAATTCACCATCTGTGTGGGGGATCTCATTGAAGGCTGCAGCGGATTGCACAGCAACAGGGAAGAGTCGGAAAAGATCCTGAAGGAACAGAGTGATGAACTGGAAAACTTTATCGGAACTCTGGATATGCGTTTTTTTTATGTTGTGGGAAACCATGATATTTTTCTGGGCTGGCCGGGCAACACTCTGGGACACGAAGTAAGCAAAGCAGAATGGAAAAAACGCCACGGAGAAAATACTTATTACGACTTTATGTATAAAGATTGCCATTTCGTCTGCCTGGATTCCATGGAAGGAAGAGATGGAAGAGTCCCTGTCCAGGGGATCACAGATGAACAGTATGAATGGGCATTGAAAACACTTGAAGCTCATTCTGATGCCCGCTGGACATTCCTTTTTGTTCACATGCCCATTGACTGGACAAGTGACAAATGGCTGGATTTTGAACGGAAGATCAATAAGATCGATTACACTCTTTTCTGCGGGGACTGGCACAATCATGTGAAAGCCGTCCGTCATGGCAAGAACTGTTATATGCTGGGAACATGCGGCGGCGGATTTGACAAAGGGGTCGTCCGGGATGATCTGCGTTACGGGATCATGGATTCCGTGACATGGGTCACTGTTACGGATAATGGCCCTGTCATTGCCAATCTGCAGCTTTCCGGTATCCACGACGATGAGATCCAGAGATGCAGTACCACCATGGGCTGGATCGAAACACCGCTGGATTATCCGGATCATAAGACGGTCAATGACGGGTTTGAGGAGGAAGGTACAGGTGACGGAAGCTATGACTGGCATTTCCGGCATGCCATGATCCTGCGTAACGATGAAATCGTAGTCAAACCGGATGTGGTCATTGCCGGTGACGGGATCATTCACCGCTGGGGCGGGTTCTGGTGGTACGGAGATAAAATGTATCCCCGGCCTCCGGAATTGGACACAGAGTTCTTCAATACATACAAAGTTCTGAACATGGGTTTTATCGGAGATAAAAATGAAAACCTCCTCTGGCGTATCCGTCACGGAGAGCTGGAAGGAACTTCCCCCAAATACATCATTGTGCATATCGGAAGTGAGAACCTCAAGGCCGGGGAAACTCCGGAAAAGACGGCGCAGGGGATCATCCGCAATGTGAAAGCTCTGAAACATACTGCTCCGGCAGCGGTCGTAAAAGTGCTTGCCTCGCTGGAGGAGGTGCCGGGAAGAAAAGAAGTTTCCGCACTTCTGCGGCAGGATCTTGCAGAAGAAAAAAATGTGGAATTCCTTGATCTGCGGGAAATATACAGTCAGCGGGGAACAGCGGCTCTGGAAGAGTATTTTCTCCGTGATATAAAGAAAAATGCTCTTTTTTGCTGATAAAAAGGTCTTTTCAAAAGGGATCACCTTGTAAAAGAGAGGAAAAAAGAGTATATTTATCTTTTGAACGGCAGGAAGAATTTTTTATGGCAAAGGAAACTTCTATGGATAACAAACTGGCAAAAGCATTGGCGGAACGCACACTCATCTTTGATGGTGCCATGGGAACAGAACTCTATAAACGCAATTTCTTTATCAATACCTCTTTTGAGAGTCTCTCCCTCTCCTCTCCGGCGATCATTAAAGAGATCCACGAATCCTATAAAGATTCCGGGGCGGAAGTGCTGACCACCAATACCTATTGCGCCAATTTTCCCCAACTCAATAAATTCCTGCTGGGGGACAAGGTAAAAGAGATCAATGCGGCATCTGTCCGTATCGCCAGAGAGGTCGCCGGAGATGATCTCTTTGTTGCCGGTTCCGTTGGTCCAGTAGGGGAACATCTTGCCGATGACGCAAAAGGAGAGCCGGCAAGGATCGTGGAATATCTTTATGAACAGATCGCCGCCCAGAAAGAGGAGGGGGTGGATTTTCTCATTTTTGAATCTCTGCGTCATCCCGGGGATCTGGAAGCTGTATTGCTTACCATGAAGGAGTTTCCCCTTCTTCCTTTTATTACCAGTTTTGCACTGGATTCTGCCGATCCCGCCCTTTCCGCAGAAAGAGTACTTGCAATGATCGCAAAAGCCTCCTCCGCAGAAAAAGCTCCGGAAGCGATCGGACTCAACTGCGGAACCGGACCGGAAGGGATGCTTACGGCTATGGAGCTCATTCTCCCCAAATGTACTCTTCCTGTGATCGCCCAGCCCAATGCCGGTGTCCCCAAAAAAGTGGATAACCGTATGATCTATATGTGCAGCCCTGAATACTTTACCACCTATGCCATCCGTATGCTCAATCTTGGAGCAAGAGGGATCGGCGGATGCTGCGGAACCGGACCGGAACATATTAAAGATATGGCACGCAGTGTGAAACCTCTTGCCCGTGCCGCCGGAAGTGCCTCCCATGTATTTTCCGCTTCACAGGATGCTTCTGTACCGGTTCTGGAGGAGGCTCCTTTGCAGGAACGTTCCCCTTTCGGGGCAAAGTTGAAAGAGGGAAAATGGATCACCAATATTGAGATCACTCCCCCCATGGGCTACTCTCTGGAAAAGACTGTTAAAAATGCCAGACTGTGTGCTGAAGCCGGATTTGATGCGGTCAATATTCCCGATGGACCCAGAGCCAGTTCCCGTGTATCGGCAATGGTGGCGGCGCACCGGATCAAGCAGGAGGCAAATATAGATGTGATATTGCATGTCTGCTGCCGGGACAGAAACCTTATCGGATTGCAGGCGGAACTTCTGGGATGTGCCGCACTGGATATTCATAACATCCTTTTCATTACTGGCGATCCGCCCAAACTGGGGAATTATCCTTTTGCTTCCGGGGTATTTGATCTGGATTCCATCGGTATGCTCAAAGTCCAGAAAAATCTGAACTGCGGCATAGATATAGGCGGCAAATCCATCGGTGAAAAAACTTTTGCTGTTTCCGGTGCCGGTGCCGATCCCAATGCTATTGATATGAAACGGGAGATCCGCCGTACTCAGGAAAAAATAGATGCGGGAGCAGAATTCATCACCACCCAGCCTGTCTTTGATATTGAACCTCTTTTGCGTTTTATTGATGCTGTCCCCGGTCTGGCGGATATTCCTGTCATTGCCGGGATCTGGCCCCTTGCCAGTTACAGAAATGCAGAATTCATGCGCAATGAGGTGCCTGGTGTAGTCGTGCCGGATTCTGTCATGGAACGCA
>JAFVRL010000098.1 GCA_017504325.1 Lentisphaeria bacterium
GCAGAAGAACTGAAAAAAGAATTGAAATAAAGTATAAGTAAAATACAAGTAAAATGAGGTAATTTCAAAAGTCATTCAAAAAAATCAAAGAGGCAGTTGCAAAAAGGAGTAAAAGGTAATTGGATCTGTGGTCGCCTTACGGCTATGCCGTGACAAGGGCTGCGGCCTTCTGCCTTTTACAAATCAAAGCATATATACTTTCAGATTTTTGAAGAGTTTTGAAATTACCTCAAAATATAAAAAACGGCAGAAAAACCGCTAATGGGGATTTCTGCCGTTTTTTCTGCAATCTTTCTTATGCCGGGAAAAGGATCACTTTTCCGGAAAGAAGGATCCGCATGCCGTTTGCAGGAATATTGTCAATAACTTTATCGGAATAATTGAGTTCAATTTTCACCTTTTCCCCATCCGGAAATTCATGTGTGGTAACGCCGATTTGCGGAGGTTTATTTTCCATGCAATCCAATCCGGCAAGGCGGGCGATCTTCCTGTAAATATGATATATTTGCGGCTCTTTTTCATCCAGTACCGTCAATTCCGGAGCTGTGCTTAAATAGAAAATTTTTCCTTTTCCATAATCATTTACAGTAAGGAGAGCCGTTCTGTCATCGGCAGAAAGAAGAACTTTTGCTGTGACGGGGGTAAGGACTCTTGTAACAGGATTCTGGAAAGAAAGTGTACCACAGACCGCATCGCTGTACGTTTTCTGCGACGGGGTAAGGGAAGTATATTCGATCTCACTTCCAATCGTTTCTTTGAAAGAGTGCAAAATCCCATTTCCTGTATCCGTAATAAGAAGAGAAGAACCTTTTTTCACCTTTTCCAGAAGAGCGTTATATAAAGATCTGCTTACAATGCTGCCGCTGTCCATTCCGGAAAGGATATAGAAAGGATATTCCGGAAGATCGTCTTTATAAACAGAAGCAAATTCCACCTCAAAACCTGCCTGTTTGGAAAGAAGAAATGTTCCATAGGCACTCAACCATTTGTTATCGGTGGAGGCGGGAATGACCAGAGCATCCACTTTCCGGGGCGGAAGAGTTTTGAAAGGAAGTTTTTTCAATGCTTCCAGAGTTTCTTTCATGGAATTTGCCGCAGGCTTTGCCTTGCCGTCAGCATGGAACAATCCAAGTTCCCTTTCCACCGCCTCCCAGCAGTAGGGAGCGTGGGAGAGATGCGTTTGATCGAAAGCACACCACCAGAAAAAGCCCCGGCAGTTATGCACACAGGCGGAAAGAATGGCTGTTCTCATATAGGAAGCCGTTTTTTCTTCAGAAAGCATACATGGGCCCAGAGTTCCGATCTCTTCAATAAAGGTCATTTTTCCGCTTAACCCCCGGTAGAAAAGAGTTTCCGCTGTACTGTGCAAAATGGCGGGAAGAGTAGTAAGAGAACTTTTTCCGCAATGGGGAGTAAAAAGAGGATAGGGGTGGGTAGTGAGTCCGTCGCATAATTCCCCCAGCATATTTAAATTCCAGTTTCTTGTGATCTCCGGACTGCATCCGTGAAGTCCGCTGTAAACGGGTCTTGCCGGATCTGTGGAACGGATGACGGAAACAATATAATCCATCCAGTGATAGGAGGCAGCTGCAAAATCTTTTGATTCGAGAGAGCCCAGGCAGTTACATTCATTCCCCGGTTCCCAGGCAATGATGGCAGGATGATTTTTAAATCTTCCCACAAAAGTACGGATGAAACGCCCCTCCCAGCGCAAGGCTTCCGCATCGGTAAAGAGATTGCGGCCTTCCAGTACCGGCGGGACAAAATATCTTCCGCTCATCCAGCCTGTAAGAAGTCCCACAATAAGTTTCAAATGATATTTTTGTGCAAGATCGGCAAGAATACCGAACCTTGCCAGCATTTCCTCATCCATACCGTCAGCATCCGGGGGAAGGAGTTTTTCATCTTTTCCGCAATACTGTCTGTAATTACCGCATCCGGTACGCAGGATATTTACCGGCTGGAAATCGCTCCATAAAGGAAAAACTCTTATGGCAGTCATCCCGTGGGAGGCAAGAAGTTTCAGATCCTTTTCCACAATGGAAGCATCCCACTTGCTCCACATGGAAGTTCCGGCATGGCTTGCCCAGTAATTGCAGCCGCAGTACAGTTCCCCTTCCGGTAAAATGAAAGTTCCGTCCATATTGTTTTTCCTTTCTCTTTTTATTGAATTTTCCCGGAAATAATTTACTGGTGGATATACAAAAAGTCAACCATTTATTTGCAAATTTCCACTTTATTTTTTATCACTTTTTGTACTTGTTTTTTATGGATTGCTGTTGAAAAACGGATAAGGATAAATCTAATTAGTTCAATTATGATTTCCGGACTCCGTTTAATGTTAAATACAGTTTTTTCTTCCTGTTTTTTTTTATTTTTCCGGGAGCAAAGAAAATGAAACACAACTCTTCCTGCTCTTCTCATTTTTTTTAACTTTTTAACAGGAATAAAAGTCGGAAAAAGATATGTTATTACGGTAAAAAGATATTTATTTTTCCGGTTTTTGTGCTATATTTTCTGATAAAAGATCATACATAAAAAGGAGAAAAACATGAAAGAATATCTGAATTTTACCGGAAAAACCGTTATCGTTACCGGAGGGCGGCGGGGGATCGGAAGAGCAATCAGTCTTGCTTTTGCCGAACGGAATGCCAATGTTGCAGTTGTTGCCGGAAGTGCCGATGGAAGCTCTATTCTTGAAGAGATCCGGAATGTCGGGGGGAATGGGAGATACTACTGCTGCGATTTGGGAAATGAGGATGCAAGGAAAGGGCTTATTGACAGAATCGCCAAGGATATGGGAAACAGAGTTGATGTACTGATCAATAATGCAGGAATGCAGTTTCTGGAAACTGTGGAAGAATGTACCACAGAAAATTGGAAATGCTCTGAACGTGTCCTTCTGGATGCTCCATGCGATCTTTCCCGGCAGGCAATTCCTTATATGAAAAAACAAGGTGGTGGTAAGATCATTATGATTTCTTCTATTTGTGCATACCGGGAAGGGGCCTGGAATTTCAGTTATGCGGTAATGAAAGCCGGGGTAAGTTCCATGGCAAGAAGTATGGCAAATCATTTGGCAAAGTTTAATATCAATGTAAATGCTATTGCTCCGGGGATCATCCGTACTCCATTGACAGAATCCCAGGGGTGTTTTTCCGAAAATAAATATAAGGCTCTTATACAGAAATATCCGGCAGGCAGACTGGGAGAACCTGACGAGATCGCAACAGCAGCACTTTTTCTTGCAAGCAGTATGAGCAGTTTTGTCAATGGACATCTTCTGGTAGTTGATGGTGGATTTTCCGGCAATTGATAAGGAGGAGTATTCTGTATGTTTGAGGATTTGAAAAAACATCTTAAAGATTATTACAGAACTCTTTCTGTAAAGAATCCTGCAATAAAACTGCCATACAATCCTTTACAGAATGAACTGGATGATTTTGCCTCTGCCCATCCGGAGGCAACGGCAATGCAGTTGAAAAAAGCTCTGTATGAGATCATCGGAAAAAATGTAAAAGTGGTTCTTTTTCCCGGCGATCCGTTTTTCTTTGAAACCGCTCTGCGGGTAGCAGAATTGGGCGGACACTCTGTGCTGGGGACAGGTGGTTGGCTTCTAAATCGCAATCTTCCACTCTTTGAAGAAGCCTCCAAAGAAGATTATTTCCATCACCTTAATGGAGAAAAACTTGCCCTGCATCTTGCCTATGGGCCATATTGTGATTATGACCACCATTGCTTTCCTTACAAAAATGTACTTGAAAAAGGTCTTTCCGGCATCATGGA
>JAFVRL010000099.1 GCA_017504325.1 Lentisphaeria bacterium
TACAAAATTATGGGATAGCTTTGGTATTTTTTATAAGATTTCTTGTTGATCCATCCCCATCCTCTGACCGGAAGAAGCTCCTTACGCTATCGGCAAGAGTACAGTGGGATGATTGTAATTGTTGCAACAGGTATTTTCCTGCGTCCCTGACGGATCTTGACATATAGGGGATATTATAGTCCCGGGGTTGAAAAAACAGGCGGTGTCCCACCGTCCCTCCGGACAGTTTTATTGCGTATAAAATTATGATTACAGGCACGCCGTAAAGGAATGGGACAGCCTTTACTTTTTGAACAGTGATTTTTTCAGTATTTTTTCCTTTCTGCAAAGGCTTTTTTGGGGTTTTATAATTATTTTTATGAAAAAATAGTCATAATTATGATAAAAAAGATATTGATTTTTTCAATTTTCTGTTTATACTATTTTTTATAAAGTTCTTTTGCACTGTATTTTTTGCGTACGATAATAAAAAAAGCAATGAAAAATTGACAGGAGGAAGATTTATGAAAAAGAGCCGGAGGGAAAGTCTTTCATCAGGAAAAGCCGCATTTCTTATCCATAACAAATTCACTCTGATTGAATTGCTGGTGGTTATTGCAATCATTGCTATTCTTGCGGGGATGCTGCTGCCTGCTTTGAGCAGGGCGAAAAAGATGGCGTTGAAGATCTCCTGTGCCAATAATATGTCCAATATCGGCAAAGTATTGATGATGTATGGGCACGATAACAAACATTATCTGCCCGGTTCTTACGATACAAATAATACGATGTGGATGTTTTATCTTGCCGACTATTTCAAGGTGAACAACAAGGTCGGTCATATCGGAACAACGACTAAGTACGGTCGTTTTCCCACCGGGGGAAAATATAAATATCGTTATATTTTCAAGCCTGCCGGAAGAGGACAGATCTTCCAGTGTCCGGCTATGGGCAGTACGCCGGAACGGGCGTTACCTACCAATATCTGGAATTCCATTACCTCCTACGCTATCAACTGGCATCTCTCCTATACCAATTACGGTTCCAGTACCTGGAACAATTTCACCTGGGTGAAATATGATGCCCCCCATATCAGAAATCACAGCCGCAGAGTCCTGCTTATTGAAAGCGATCCCCGGCCCTTTGCCAAAGGCACTGATTCAAACCTGATGAACTATGAACTGCATTCCAAAAGTGTCAATGCTGTACTTCTTGACGGGCATATCGAAAGCGGTAATGTGAGAAAGTACAGTATTATGTCCACAGATAAAAACAAGTGGCTCTGGAAAAGTGATACGGAATAAACAATATACATAAATGGAAAGGAATCAAAATGAATATTCTGAAAAAAAGTCTGACATTTTCACTGACCGTACTTGCCGCATTGGGATTGACTGCGGAAAGTGTTACTCTGGAGAATGATTACATGAAGATCATTGTTGAACCGGATGCCGGAGCAAGGATCTCCTCCTGGGAATTGAAGAAATTTCCTGAAAAGATCGTGAAAACCTGGAACAGGATCAAATCCGGCAGAAAGATCAAAAAAGCCAAAAAGGCGATCTATTCCGGCGGGGCATTGGGCGGTCACATGTGCGGAGCCTATCAGGATGAACAGCTGGATGCCTCCTATAAAGTAATCAGCAAAAGTCCCACTCATATCGGGATGAAGTGGTTGAATAAATATACTCTTTTTGATGGGCTGGAAGAAACAAGAACGGTCAAACTGGACGGCAACAGTTTGAAAGTAAATTTCCTTGTGAAAAATACCGGAAAGGAAAAAAGAGTCATCTACTACCGTTTGCAGGATTTTATCGGTACCGGAAATGCACTGGGAGAACAAGCTGTAACGGTTTATCCTTCCAAAGAAGGGATCACCGCAACCGCTTTTCAGAACGGGGAAACCAAAGCCATTATGAATTTGAAAGCCCCCTGGTATGCCCAGGTGAACCATTTGACCTCCTGTGTGATGAAAGTAACAGCTTCCGGCGCACCTCTGCGTAACATCATGTTCTATACAGGTTCTTCCTCTTCCCGTACAGGGGAATTTTTCTGGGTTCCTGCTACACTTTCTCCCGGAGAGACGTGGGAGGCAGCTATCACCTATTCCTTTACTGATCTTAAAGATGAAAAAGGCGAACTTGCTTCTGAAAAGATCGCAAGTGCAAGATTGCGGGACATCAATAAAAAACAGGTTCCTGCCGCCTTCAACTGCAAATATGGCCCTGCTTACGGCAATGCGGTCATCACCCCCGTTTCCGCAGGCGGCGTCATCCCGCAGGGAATGATTCTGGAACGCTTTAAAAGTATGTCTGAACTTTCCCTCTCCGGCGCAAAAGGAGAGATCGTCCTTGGGGCATTCTCTCTTACTGCCAGAAAGAGTATTGCTTCCGGAAAGATCTCTTTCGGCGAGTTCAAAGATGAAAAAGGAAATGTTCTTGCCATCAAGGTGGATCCCTACTTCATCACAAGAGACGGTGCCGATTTTATGACCAGAAACTGGAAGTTTGCCGATGGATTCCCTGTTGAAGCGGCAAATACAAAAAGTAAAGTACCCTATGAAAAAGCGATCACGCCCTTTGCTCTGAAAGCCGATGAATCCGCACATTTCCGTATCTATCTGGAAGTCCCCAAAGAGGCAAAAGGCGGAACTTATACCGGAAAATGTTTCTTTGACCTTGCCGGAAATGAACGCATTTCCTTTGACATCAGCCTCAAGGTATGGGACTTTGCTCTGGAACTTCCCAAAGACAAAGGGTATGGAGCATTTTCCACCTTCAGTCTGCTGGGGGATAAACATGGAGCCTCCAAGTTCGGCAGCACAAAAGCCGAATTCAAAAAAGCTATCGCCGAATGGACAAAACGCAACTGGAGAAACTATGTGCTTTATATGTCCAATCCGGAAAATATCCTCTGGGCATTGGATGAATTTGCCGCCGCAGGCTGGCGGGATGCCCGCTTTGTTCTCATCCGTCCCCATGTCCCCTATAAGGAACTTATGAAACGGTATGGAAAATATAATTTCACCTTCCTGCCCTGGGGGATCGATGAACCCATCAACTACAATATGGTGAAAGAGTGTGCGAAAAAGTATGTGAGATTCCAGAAAAATCTGGATTATCCCAATATGAATTTTTCCGCCAATACCCCTCTCTCCCTTGCCATTATGGATTCTCTGCCCAAGACCCATCCCACCATTGCCGTTACAGGTAATGTGATGTATTTTGTGGATAAGACAAGGGAACTTGCCAAACAAAAGAGAATGAATTTCTGGTATGCCGGAACTCCCAAAAAGGATGTGGCGGGCAGATTGCTCCGGGGGATCTATGTATGGAAAGAACCTACCGCAGGAATGATGGACTGGGGGGAAATGGCAGGAACAAGCCGGATGAAAAATTCTTTCCATGCCTTCCTTGCCGACGGCGAATTGCGTCCTTCCCAGAAACTGGAGAATATGACCCAGGGCTTGACCGACCTTCTTTACCTCAATACTCTGGAACAGACCATCAAGCGCGCCAAAAAAGATTCTCCCGCAGCAAAAGAGGGACAGAAATTCCTGGATTGGATCAGAGGAAGATTCGGTATCGACTATACCGGGGAAGCTGCTGAAATCAACTTTGAATTTCTGGATATGATCCGTTCCCGGGCTGCTGTCCATACGGAAAACATCCTTAAAGAAGGAAAATAAATCATGGGTAAGTTTGTTTCGGTAAAAACATTTCTCCTGTTTCTGCTTTCCTGCCTTGTACTTTTTTGCGTGCAGGGGCAGGAAAAGAAAAAGATCAATGCACTTTTTGAGAAAGAGTATGCTTCTCCATTGAAGATAGCAGAATATGTATCCTCCATGGATATGAACAATGCCTTTGTCAAAGAGGTCAATCTTCTGCCCACGCAGAATATCCGTGTGGAAATGGTCGTTTCCGGTAAGGAGAAAGGGCTGCTTGCCGGAGCAAAGGTGAAAATTTTTTCCGGAAAGAAAAATTCCATTCTTGTCCCTATCTTCTGGAATAAGAAAGTTACAGAGGAAAAAACTCTTTATACCGGGGAATTTGCCGCCAATGCAAAAGGTATTACAAGGATCCTTTTCCTTCCTTACAAATGCAAAGGAAAAGGGACACTTCTTGTTCACCGCATCAAAATGAGTATTTCCGATGACCCTGTTGTGCAGAAAACTGCTGTACCTGAAACTCCGGCAAAAGTCAAAAAGACTCCTCCTCCTGAAGAAAAAGAGGAAACACATTTAACGGCAACTTTTGAAAAAACTTTTGAAGATCCTCTGAAAGTAAGTAAATATGTATGGTCTTATGATGTGGGCGGCAATTTTGCCTCCACCATTAGAAAACTCAAAAATCAGCTTCTTACAGTGGAAATGGTTGTTTCCGGGGAGGATAAAAATACTCTTGCCGGGGCAAAAGTAAAACTCTTTTCCAAAAGGAAAGGCGGTACTTTCCTTGCTCCCATCTTCTGGAAAAAGAAGGTGACAAAGGAAAAGACCCTCTATAAAGGCGTATGCGATGCGAAAGTCATTGACGCCTCCCGGGTGCAGTTTCTTGTTTATAATTGTACGGTCAAAGGGACTCTTCTTGTCCACAGTATAAAAATGACGGTGGCAGGGGAGTGTTATACAAAAGCGGAACTGAAAAAGAAAAGTGCCGGAAAAAAGATCGACCCCAAAGGGAAAATCCCCCTTACGCCGCTTACCGTAAAACGGGATTTCTTTCCTGCCGGAGTATATTTTTATGTTACAGAAAATTCTCTCGGCAAAACGCCCGCCGAATCGGAAAAAAAATTCCGAACCTGCATGAAAGATATTGCTTCCCATCATTGCAATACGGTTTACATTTCCGGACTTTCCAGTGATCCGGAAGCACTGAACAAATACTGTAAGATCGCTTCTGAATACGGAATAAAAGTCTTTGCCCAGGGCAATGGTTCCCTCTATGTGCAGATCGGAAAGGGCCCGGATTATTTTGAAAATGTGACTATGCGGTCTTTCCGGAAGAATCTTCCCCTTATCAAAGCGGATAATCTCATGGGATTTTCCACCAAAGAGGAGGTCGATCCGGAACCCTATGCCACTGATTTGATGCAGAAGGCAAGAGCTTCCCAGAAACAGCTTCTGAAAAAAGTTCCCACATACACCTTGCACAACCGTCTGAATGCCATGGCGATGGATGATGATCCCGCCAATCAGCCGGACTGGTACGCCTTTGATATGTACCGCTTCAAACTGCATCCCTCCCGGAATGTGGTCATGACCCCTTCCAAGGCGGCATACCGTATCCGTACCAATCTGGAGATCGCCTATCTTCATGCGGCAAAATACGGGAAACCCCTGATTTTTACAGGGCAGGGGGTAAAGGTTTTTTCCACAGTAAAAAGCAATAAATTCACCAAAGCAAGCGCAATGAAAGAGATTTCCCCGGGGGTGTGGCAGGGATACACCCGTTATATGCCGAAAAATGCCATGTATTTACAGTTTTATCTTTCTGTCATGTCCGGCTGCCGGGGGTTCCTTGTATATCATTACATGAGTTCGGAAAAAGAACAGACTCTTGTAAAGAAAGATCTTACACCGCA
>JAFVRL010000100.1 GCA_017504325.1 Lentisphaeria bacterium
GGAAAAAAATGGAAAAAGATCTTATAAAGAAGGTAAATGAATATGTGAAAAACAATCCCGATTGCAAATATATTCTGCTTTTCCATGAAAGTTATCCCGGCGAATATGAGTTTATACCCCCTACATTGCTTGGGAAAGAAGCAAAAAAATATGATGAAAAACGGGAAAAACTGGAAATGGCAAGAGTGAAGGGAGCAATGCAATATTGCAGGATCATCCGGAAAAATTTTCCGCATTTAAAGATCATTCTTGGAAATTCCTGTTATGCACAGGGACTTATAGAAGCTCTCGGTGCAAGAAAATTTGATCCCTCCCTTGTGGATTACATCGGCTGTGAAGGGGTGGGGTCCTGGGGATTGTATCCGGAATATTTCAGTACATGGAATCCGGATGGAAGTTCTTATATCCTGCGGGCAACGGCAAGGAAAAATGGATTTACCCAAAAGATAACCGGCTGTTTTGAATGGGCGTGCCGTACCTCCAATCATACCCCGGTCATGCCTGTAAAAGATCCGCTGGAAAGTATGAAACGGCAGGCAGAATACCTTATGCGGGATGCCATGGTTGGTCACGCCTATTCCTACCGCCAGATCTCTTTAAGTTCCCCCACCGATACCAATACCGCCTATAATGACGGCGAGGTTTACGGGGGAGTGGGGATGATGACACGGCAATATATCCCCAAACCTCTTGCTGCCGCCATTGCCACCCATACAAGGATCATGGATCAGGTAAAATTTGTGAAAAGAGTGGATTCTTCTTCCGATATATATTTATTTGAACTTACCCGGAAAGATGGAAAAAATATCTATGCACTCTGGACGGTAAAGGGCAGCGCAAAATGCCGGATCCTGCTCTCCGGAAAGGAGAAAAATATTCTTTCGGAAGATCTTTATGGAAGAGAAAAATTTTATACAGTAAAAGGAAATTCCTTTGAAACGGAAGCAACAAATTCCATACGGTATTTTGTAACGGAAAATAAATTCGGTGCTTTGGAAACTCTTGAACGCAAATTTGCCTTTGATGCTCCTGCCGATCCTTTGAAAACGCTGGAATTTTCCTCTTCCGATCTTGTCCGGGTAAAGGAAAAAGATTTTCGCATTGACGGAAGAAAGCCCAATGCCATGACTTTCCAGGCAGTTCATCAGGTCGATTCGTCCCTGACGGATGTGACAGATAGAGAAAAAGGGAAAGTCGTTTCCGTAAAATTCGATCTTTCCACTCTTCCGCAGGATGACTGGATCCACGGCGGATATACCATGTACCGCTTCAAAAAGCCCATTGTCATTCCTCCGGATGCCGATGGGGTGGGGATATGGGTGAAAGGGAATGAGAGTTTCGGCAGATTTGCCTGGGAGGTAAGGGACAGCAGAGGAAATTCCTTCATCTCCAACGGTGAACCGGATAACGGCGCCGGAATACTGAATATGATGTATGAAAATGAACTGGATTTCGGCTGCTGGCGTTTTCTTCACATGGCTCTTACCCCCCTTATGGCAAAGCCTGCCAACTGGTTCGGGCTGCAATGGCATGGAAAAGGGGCGATCCGTACTCCGAAAATGATTACCGGTATGCTTTTAAGTTCCTCCGATAAACTTCCCGGGATCTTTGAACTTAAAAAAGTAAAAAATCAGGAGATCCTTCTTGGAAAGATCCTCTTTTTCTCCGCCGGGAAGTCCGCTGCGGAAGAGAGAAAAAAAGTTCTTGATACCGTTTCCCCGGAAGTTGCTGCTGCCGGCTTGACAGGGGTGGGGGAAAAAGTGCCTGAAGGGGAATTAATAAAAAATGGTTCCTTTGAAGTCCTTGCCCCTGCTTCCCCGGAACAGCTGCACAGTTCCTGGGATATAGCGGATACAGCAGAATTCCCCTCTTACTGGATGGTACATCCGGCACCTGGGACACGGCGGGGAAATTTAAGGATTGTGCCGGGTGTTACAGGAAAAAATGCTCTGCGTCTGGAAGGCAGATATGTATGTTTCAAACAGAAACTTCCTTCCGGTGTTGCCGGAAAGAGATTGGCTGTATCTTTCCGGGGACGCAATACAGGATTGATCGCTATTCTGCTGATGGGGGAGAATTTTATAAGTATGAAGAAGAATGAGAGGATCAATTTTCCCGCGACTGCAAACTGGAAGGAAAAACACGGATTTATAGATGTGCCCGCAAATATAAAAGATCCCTATATCGTTATTCAGCAGGGGGCATCCAAAGGTTGGATCGAAATCGACGAACTGAAAGTAAAAATTGATTCTTTTTCCCGGGGAAAACCGTAAAAAAATACAATATCATCTATTCTGTGATACAAATGTAAAAGTTCTTTCCGGGTAATGATTTTCCTGCTGAAAAACGCTTTTATTTGACCGTATTTACCGGTATGAAAATTTTGTGAAGCCTCCGTATCACTCATTCAGCCATTGGAAAACACCGGACTTGGCACCGGTATCATCATGCCGTCTGCTGGGACGGAATTCCGGCAGATAGCGCAACTCTTTTCCATATTTTTTGAAAGGTTTGACGGAACCGGCAAAAGTGATTATATTGGCACTTCTGGCACCATCATGGAGAAGGTAGATCCCGTAATAACTCACATCCCATGATCCGCGGAAAGGCTTACTTGTACTGGATGTGCAGCTGTAAATATTGTCACCGGGTTTTATCTGGTTTGTCGGAAAGGATGCCACTTTCTGATTTTCGTAAAGATTGGCTGTATCGCCGAACATAACGACCTCATTACCGCCTTTTTCCCGCACAAGTTCCATTGTTTTAATGGGTCTTAATGCTCCGGATGAATAGGCTTCCTCCCCGAATGTACCTCTGTTGATTCCATAAGTGGAACGGTACCGGTATCCTGTATCGTCAGGCCATTGTCCGGCGACATCTGCTGCATTGGTGGGACAGCGGAAAATTTTACCGTTAGGCAGATATTTGAATAACTGCATCATGCTGTACCAGGCAACACCATTTTTTCTTCCGGGAATAAGAGCATTGGAATAATATCTTGTCACATTCCATTCCTTGAAGTCGCTGTTATAATACATAGCGGCAAGATGCATCTGCTTGAGATTGTTTTTACAGCTTGTTCCTCTGCCTTTTTCCCTTGCAGAGTTCAATGCGGGAAGAAGCATCCCGGCAAGAATGGCAATGATGGCTATAACAACGAATGAAACTTGTTAAATTAGGGTTTTGGTGCTATATTATGGTGAAATGAAAAACTAAATTTGGAGGAAAATTTATGAAAGCTCTGATTTATCCCCGTCAAAGCAGTGGTAAAGATGATCTATCTGAATCAGTAGAAGCTCAGATTGCAAACTGCCAGACCCTTGCAGAAAAAGAAAAATTGGATGTCATCGGAATTTTTCGGGATCTCAAC
>JAFVRL010000101.1 GCA_017504325.1 Lentisphaeria bacterium
CCGCAATAAAGACGGCGGGAAGGTTTGCTGATCCTCTCAAGACCTTCGAGAACGGAACGGCGTCCCTGGTACTTCATTTCGATGAAAAGAGTCTTCTTCACATCGCCTTCCACGCGGAAGGATTTAATATAACCCTCATCTTCAAGCACTTTGGCGATAGACGCCTTCATCTTGGAAGAGGGGATCGCGACTTCCTTCTGACGGGACATAGCCCCGTTGCGGAGGCGCGTAAGCATATCGGAAATAGGATCCTGCATACTCATTTTATCGTCTCCTTCAGATTACCAGCTTGCCTTGGTCACACCGGGGATCTGACCACTGAGGGCCATTTCCCGGAAACAAAGGCGGCAAAGTTTAAATTTTCTAATATAAGCCCTGGGGCGTCCGCAGACCTGGCAGCGGTTGTAACTTCTCGAAGAGAATTTCGCGGGGGCTTGCTGCTTAGCAATCAGACTTTTCTTAGCCATGATTCACTCTCCTGTCAGCGGGCGAACGGAACATCCATGAGGGAAAGAAGTTCTTTCGCCTCGGCATCCGTTTTAGCTGTGGTAACGATTGTGAGGTTGAGACCGAAGGGGTATTTGAGCTTGTCAAGATCCACTTCAGTGAATACAGAGACATCGGGCATACCGATATTATAGTTACCGACACCGTCGAAACCTTTTTTCGGAACTCCGCGGAAGTCTCTCACACGGGGAAGAGCGTTGTGGACGAATCTGTCCAGAAACTCGTACATGATGTGGCTGCGGAGAGTCACCATGAGACCCACAGGCATACCGGCACGCAGTTTAAAGTTTGCAACGTTCTTTTTCGCTTTGGTCACCACAGGGCACTGACCGGTGATGGCTGTCAGGATATTTTTCGCTTCAGGAAGAGCGTCTTTGTCCATTTTGGTACCGACACCCATGCTCAGCACGATCTTGCTGATTTTGGGAATCTGCATGACGTTCTTGTAGCCCATCTTTTCTTTCAGGGCGGGAGCGACTTCTTCCAAATATTTTTTCTTCATATCAGGCATGATCTATTACTCCGCTTTTTTCTCAGGCGCAGGAGCGTCTGCGGTCTTTTTGACGTTGGACACATGCACAGAGACGGAACGCTCTACCATACCGCCTTTGGGACGGGCAGCAGACTTTTTCACAGTCTTCTTGCCGAGACGGGCGGAAAGTTTGTCAGCGGGGATGCTTTCGATAGCAACGACCACACGATCCTTCTTCTTGAGGATGGCGGCTACCTTTCCGCTTTCGTTTTTCCACTCGCCGCTGATCACCTGAACAGTGTCACCTTTTTTCACATGATATTTTTTCGCGCATTTTTCGGAAAACATCAGAGCACCTCCGGCGCAAGGGAAATAATCTTCATAAAGTTCTTTTCGCGCAATTCACGTGCCACCGGGCCGAAGATACGGGTACCGCGGGGGTTCTTTTCGTCGTCGATAATGACGGCGGCGTTTGCGTCGAATCTCAAATAGGAACCATCAGGACGGCTGATTTTGTGAGCGGTACGCACGATAACAGCTTTCACCACTTCACCTTTTTTCACGCCGCCACCGGGGATGGCCTCTTTAACAGCCGCTGTGACAATGTCACCGATGTGAGCGACCCGTTTCTTCTGTCCGAGGACAGTGATCACGGTAATGCGCTTTGCACCGGAGTTGTCGGCAACTTCCATATTGCTTTGCATCTGTACCATAGTATGATCTCCTTGGGAACGCCTTATTCAGGACGGCTGACGATTTCAACAAGACGCCAGCGTTTGAGTTTGCTCAAAGGTCTGGTTTCAGCAATGCGCACCACATCGCCGGTCTTCGCCTGGTTCTCTTCATCGTGAACGTAGTAGGTCTTACGCACTTTCACGACCTTTTTATATCTCTTGTGCGGGATACGGGTGATGACCTGAACAACGATAGTCTTGTTCTGGACATCGCTCACGACCTGCCCGACTCTGCTTTTGCGGTTACCGCGTTCGCAGCATTTTGTTTCTTCTGCCATTTCTTAATCCTCTTTGTTTCCGGAATAATCATGCCTTTTTGGCATTGGCCCGGATCGTCTGTTCAGTGAGAGCGCGGGCAATATTTCTGCGGATCGTTCTCATTTTCACGGGATTCTCGTTCTGACCGGCTTTTGCCTGCGCACGGGTATTGAACTTTTCCTTGCGCAGCTCTTCAATCTGAGCTTCAAGTTCGGCGTCGGACATTTCTTTGAATTTGATCTGATTTTTCATCTTCAGCCTCTCTTATGCTTCCACGCCGGGGCGTGTGATCATTTTGCATTTGATGGGGAGCTTTGCTGCGGCAAGGCACATTGCAGACTTGGCTACAGCAGGGGAGCATCCGCTGATCTCAAACAGGACACGGCCGGGTTTAACAGGGGCAACCCAGTATTCCACAGCACCTTTACCTTTACCCATACGGACTTCCAGGGGTTTCTTGGTGTAGGGCTTATAGGGGAACACACGGATCCACACTTTACCACGGCGTTTCATTTCACGGGTAATCGCCACACGGGCGGCTTCTATCTGATTGGCGGTGAGCTGCGTGCGATCCATCGCCTGCAGACCGAAATCACCGAAATCAAGCTCGTTGCACCGCTGGGAGAGCCCGGCATTACTGCCGCGCTGCACCTTTCTGTGCTTTACTCTTTTTGGCATTAACGGCATTTTGCATTTCCTCCATAGATTCTTTATGACATATCCAGACTTTCACACCGATCTTACCGGCAGTTGTATTAGCTTCGGCAAAACCATAGTCGATAAAAGCCTTCAGGGTGTGAAGGGGAGTACGCCCTTCTTTGTAATGTTCGGTTCTTGCAAGTTCAGCAAGTCCAAGACGGCCGGCACACTGGATCTTGATACCTTCGGCACCCTGTTCCATGGCGGTCTGAATAACTTTCTTCATTGCACGGCGGAAAGCGATACGGCGTTCCAGCTGCTGTGCAACGTTTTCGGCTACAAGCTGTGCATTGGTGTCGGGGGAAGCCACTTCCACCACATCAACGATGACTTCACGGCCGTTCAGAAGTTTGGACACTGCATCACGGATGGTATCCAAATCTGCACCTTTACGACCGATCAGCAGACCGGGACGGGCTGCGAGGATCGTAACGCGGATGTTGCTGCTGGCGCGCTCAATCACGATACGGGCGATACCCGCCTGATTGTAGTTCTTTTTGATAAAGTTCCTGATCTTCAGGTCTTCAAGGAGCCATGTACCGTAGTTGGCCTTGGTGGCAAACCAGCGGGAGCTCCAATTCTTGTTCAGGGCAAGTCTAAGCCCAATAGGATTTACTTTCTGTCCCACAATACGCCCCTTTTATTTTTCGTCTGTAAGAATAACAGTAAAGTTACTCATACGTTTGTGAATACGACCAGCGGATCCTCTGGCTTTCGGACGGTACCGTCTCAGCATGGGACCGGGATCGGCAGCGGCGCGTTTCACCTTGAGATCGTTTCTGTTCAAGCGATTCGGTTCACCTTCAGCATTTGCCACAGCACTCTTGAGAGTCTTGGCAAAAAGCCGAGCGGCTTTCCGCGGACTGATTTCGACTATCGCCAACGCTTCATTGACAGATTTCCCCTGAATAAGACGGGAGATCTCCAATGCCTTGGAGGGCGATATCCGGACATACTTTGTTATTGCCCGCACTTCCATGTTTTTCTCTTCCCTTTCGGTTGATAATATTGAGTGTCGAATATTTGCTGTTTGTTTTATGTTAAATTCTTACGAATATTATTTTCCAGTTGCCTTACGCACTTTCAATTCCATTCCGATGCCCAGCTTTCTTATATCACCGCCATTCACGATCCCTGCACTTACAAAATTCTTCACAGCAGTGATCCTGACTGTATTCTTCCCGTCAGGGGAATACAGAAGCATACCATGACGGACACCATTACGGTAACCGGCTGATACACATACAGCATTCAAACTGAAATCAATGTTGAGGATCCTGCAGGATTCAAAGCCCCGTGGGGGAACTGCAGGGATAGAGAGGACAGCGATCTTTCTGATCGCCATTGAGGCACTGTTGATCAAAATTCTCAGCTTGGCGGCACTTACAGGATCGCTGATCACCTTATCCGCAAGCATTTTTTCCAGCTCTGCGCATAAAGAACCTGAAGCCGACGCCAATGCTACTGAGCTTTGCATAACAGTTCTCAGAGACTCTACCAGTTCTTCCTCACGATCCCCTGTATAAACAGGTGAAAGTGATTCCGTTACAGAAGCAATACTCAATTCGAGTTTCTTCAGTTTTCCGGCCAGCATCGTATTTTTATCAAGAGTTTCAAGCAGCTCCTTACGGATCACCTTCTTTTCTTCCTGAAGCAACGCTATTTCCGCCTTCAGTTTCCGGATCTCCGCAAGTTCATTTTCTTTCCCGGAATACGATTTTACCGTACCTTTTTCAGTACCGTACACACATAATCCCGTAAGAAGTTCAAATAATATACAGCATATAAGGATTTTTTTCAAGTCGATGGAAAAATTTTTTCTGTTTTTTTTCATATTTTTCCATTTTTTTCTTTGAAAACACACTTTTTTTTGAAAAAAAAGTTCCATCACTCCTCCCCTCGCTGTTTTTTCTCTTTCCATCTTCCCCCCGGCGGCGTTCCATTTTTCAGGAGAGAGCCTTCAGCAATCCTTCACAACCTTCAAGGACATCCCGCCAGGTTTCCTCAAAATTTCCCGTCCACCATGGATCCGCGACCTCACAGGCTCCTTTTCCGGTATATTCCATAAGCAACCGGACTTTTCCATCCGGATCACCGGTGATCCTTCCCAGATTTCTCAAATTATTTTTATCCATACAGATCAGAAGATCCCATGAGTCATATTCCTGTGCGGTAAACCTTCTTGCCTCCCGTCTGCCGAAAGGGATATCATGCGCCTTCAGCACCCGCTGTGCCGGAGGATAGACAGGATTTCCCAGTTCCTCACAACTTGTAGCCGAAGAAGCGATCTCAAATTCCTCTTCCCTCCCCTCCCGTCTGACAAGTTCCTTCATAACAAATTCCGCCATGGGACTGCGGCAGATATTACCGTGACAGATGAACATGATCCTTATTTTTTCTTTTTTCATCCTCTTATTCCTTATATATCATATAATGCTGTAATCACCGTCCCGCAATACTGCAACAAGATCCTCCATACATTTTACCACTCTGCCGGTAACGATACCGCTGCCGGCGGCATCCTGTTTTTGATGACAATCCGAGCCGCCGATCTTGTGAAGACCGAATTTTTCCGCCCACAGCAATGCAATATCGTTTCTGCTGTCATGCCGGGGATGAGTATTTTTCACCTCCAAACCGAAAAGACAGGCGGGATCCACGATTTTCATTCCTTTGCGGAAAGGATGTGCCTGGTAGAAAAGGAACCCTTTATCCCGGGCAACGGCACCGAACTCCTCCGCAGTCATCCGGAAAAATCTCCTGTACTCCCCGGCGGTCTCCCGATCCATCCCGTAAACAAGATAATCATTGGACGAACCGTCAAACCGTATCTCATACCCGTTAAAGACAAGGACTCCTTTTTGCGCGCCGTATGCGCCGGCTTTACGGAAGACCGTATAATAAAACTCTTCAAAATCCTTTATCCCCTCTTTTTCAAGGCGGTCAGCTGTTTCATTGTTGAAATGATTTGTCAGAACGATCCCGTCATAGCCAGCGGCAGCGTAAAGGTCAATGACCTCTTCCACAGAAAGTTTCCCGCAGGCGGAGATCTCTTTTGAATGCACATGAAGATCGATTTTCATTTTTTTCCTGAATATTTTTTTACTGTAAGCAATGATCTTATAAATTTATCATCAAATATGCAAAAAGTCAAGTCCGTCCCCTTTAAAGAAACCGCCATTGAGAAAAAACGGCTTTTTCCTGTTTCAGGTTTGCAAATCAGCCGTTCAGGTGGTATCTTAATGGGATACATGTTTTAATATAAGGAAAAGACATAATGAAAACGATTCTCAACATTCTCTTTCTGCTTTCGGCAGTGTTCTTTTGCAGCTGCGGGAAGTCGGACAAGCCGAAACTCACCATGGTGACAGAAGCAACCTTCCCC
>JAFVRL010000102.1 GCA_017504325.1 Lentisphaeria bacterium
GTATTCCATCCCCTCTTCCAGATATTGCAGTACCTCCTTTGAACGGTTGGTACACATTGTCATGGTACTTCCGTCAGGCAGAGCCCAGCCGCCCCAATGGGGAAATTTTTTATAAAAATCCATGGGCATGGAACGGGGTTCATTGAAATAGAGAAAAAGTTCCAGACCGTATTTTTTGCATTTTGCAGCAACTTTTTTCAGATTTTCCATGCGTTTCTGATAATTTTCCGAATACTCTTCCGCCCCTTTCACAGGATAAAAATTATGCAGTACCGCATGGATCCAGATCCCCTTTATCCCCAGTGATGCGTAAATACTCAACAACTCTTCCGGCACAGGATCTTTTGTTTCAATATCCAGAAAAACATCCCCGCAACCGGCGGCATAGGAGTGGATGATATTAAAGGAAAAACCGTACAAATCCCTCTTTTCCGGAGGAAGAAAAAGGGGATCACGCCCGTAATTATCCAGAAAGGAAAAGATCTTTTCCTTCCGGAAACGTTCTTCAGAAGGAAAATATTTTTCCAGAAGAGCTTTTATCTTTTCCGTTCTTCTTTTTTCCTCTTCCGTAAGGGGTATATAGATGGTATCCCCATGGGTATCGGGTTTGATTCTTCCCAGTTTCGACCAGAAAAAATCCTCTTCTTCAAATACTTTCAGAAGTTTCTCCTGTTTCCAGTCCAGGATCGCTAAAATCTGACCATAGGAAAGAAGATGCCATAAACTTCTTATAATGGTCAGATAACTTTTTTCCAGCCAGGAACCATCCACAGCAACAGAAAGGGAAAGTCCAAGTCTCTCCCCCTCCTTTTTCAATTCTTCTTCCGTCATGCCCAGAGTCCGGGCAAGGCGGTCAAAGGGGACAAGTCCCCAAAGACGCCATAATACGGCTTGCCATTTTGACGGAAAATGGGGAAAAGACAAACTTTCCGGGAAAGAGCCGAGGGGAAGTTTTTCTGTATTCATTTTCTCTTTCTTACGCTTTCAGAGCTTCTTCCCAATGGAGGATATTGCCGTTTTCTTCCATACAGGACTGGACTTTTCCGCAAAGAAGATTTCTTTCCTCTGCTTTATAGAGAGCAGCAGCATATCCCGCCGCCTCTCCGGTCAATCCGGCAGAAGGGATACATCTTGTGATCTCCCAGGCATCCCCCACAGAGGATATACACCTTCCGGAGGCAAAAAGATTTTCTGTATGAGGTGCTTCCAGTGTGCTGAAAGGGATCTCCCATACAGGACCGCTTTTTCTCCAGTCGGAGACCAAACCAATGGAATCGGCAAAATAAGTATTGTTCATGTTGTCGGAAATTTCCCCTTTACCTTTCAGAGCCGCAATTTTCCGGAATTGGGGCATAGCGGCAATGAAAAGAGGCCATCTGGTGAAACGGTCGGAACTTCCGGCATACTGTTCCTTATAGAACTTCCGCATCATCGTACGGGTTTCCACCATATAGGAAGTCACATCCTTTGCTGTGGGATTTATGAATGTACGCTCCGCATTCCCCCTTGTAAGCATATTCACATCCGGAACCATTCTGTCCCGTCCGTACTGACAGGAGCCTTCATACTCCAAGGCCCACAAAGAAAGGACATTTTTCCCGTAGGAAACTTCCTCCTTTACCAGTTTAGCCAATAAAGCTGTCCCTGTACTGTCCACAAAAGCGTTGGCTGTTACTTCCACTCTTCCATCGGTATTTTCCACATAAAGACTTTTGATACGATTTCCCTCTTTTTCCATACCGGTAATAAGGGAGTCGTACCAGATCTCCACATTGTTTTCCAGAAGGAACTCTTCCAGAGCAAGGATCATGGAGGCGGGGGAAAAGACACAGCGTAATCTTTCCACTTCGGAAGCATCTCTCTTTTCCATCCAGTCGGAGGGTACTTTTCCGGGTCCATAGATCATGGAACGCTTCAAAAGTTCCTCAGTAAGCCCGAATGTCACTTGATGACCGTTTCCGTCACACAACGGAAGAAAGATATTGATAAGCCCGCTTGTGGCAAGTCCGCCAAGATTGCAGCTTTTTTCCAGAAGAAGCGTCTTTGCCCCTTTTTTTGCGGCGGCGACTGCGGCATTGACTCCCGCGATCCCGCCGCCGGCAACGATCACATCATATTGATACTGCTGTGTCATTTTCTGTTCCTTCATATCAGAGAAGATACTCTCTTACAGGCATACCTCTGTGCTTGCGTGCTTCGATCCAGGGACCGTACCATTCCGGTTTTTCCCCGGCGACTCCGGAAAGGAATTTATCCGTTTCTTCAGGAGTATTTTCCCACATTTTGATTACCCCGGCATCCCGGCACTCTTCCAGAAGTTTGAGTCCGAATTCACTGCGGGCGACAATGGCGGAAAGTCCTTTTTCCGCAGCATCCCGTTTCCGGGGATCTTTCTGCATCTCTTCTTCTGTGGGCGGGAAAAGGTCAAAGTTAGGGGGCAGAGCCGGATGACACCAGGTATCGCCGAAAACAATGTCGCCTGCGTAACCAACCTTTTCCAGACAGATACGGCACTCTTCGGGAGTGAATCTTCCCAGAGCCGCCACTCCCCCGCTGCGGACAAAGGCTTTTTCATGCAACACACCGTCTTTGGTCCTTACCCGCATGGTACCGGGGAAAGCTCCTGTACGGTAGTTCATTTCCACCACATCTTCCATTTCGATGTTCAGCCAGGTTTTCAGCAGCCATTTTGTACCGGCAAGAGCCCAGTGTGCTGCACAGAAGTTGCAGGAGATCAATTTGATGATAGAGGAAATTTTCTGCAATTCTTCATCATCACTCATCATCATCTTACGCAGACTCTGGGCGTGACAGGGAGTAGCGGATACTGCGATCTTTTTCAATCCCATTTCATAGGCTTCCCGGATCCCCAGAAGCTGGGGATGAGGCTGATATTTGGAACCGGAACAGGCGATCACATCTTTTTTGCTTGTGGCAACATAGGCTTTGGCAAGATAGGGCTTTTCAGGATCCCATCCGGCAAGCACACAGCCGTCGATATAGCCTTTTTCCAGAGCATAGATCATTACGGAAGTGGCAACGCCTCCGGATACGCCGATCTTGCGGATCTCCGGATCGGTGGTACAGCCTGTTCCCACAAACCGGAACACGCCGCCCACTTTTTCCACTGTATCCATTTTTCTGTTGCGTCCGAAAAATCTCTTTTCCATTTTGGCAAGGGGTACGATTTTTGCCGCACACACATCATAACATTTTGTGCAGGAACCCTCCCCGCAGTCTTTCACCAGTTCGGGATTGCGTCCCCAGGCAAACAATTTAAGGTCGATTGCCTTTTCCGGGCAGACGGAAGCACAAAGTCCGCACTCATAGCAAAGACCGGTGTTGATACACTCTCTCTGAAGAAGTCTGAAACCTTCTTTTGACATTTTTTCTTTCCTTTCTTCATCCCGCATACATTCTTTCCGGAATGATTTATGTTATTTTTTCAAATGAAAATCCAATTTTGTTTCCTTACCCTTTTCCACAGAAACTTTATGAAAACTTTTGTCGGGAAGTTCCAGAAGGATCTGCATATCCTTTTCGGCAGAAAGAGTACATTCTATTTTTATTTCTTCTGCCGTTTTCCGGTAAAACGCACTTACCGTTATATTGTTCACACAATGGAATTTATTGAAGGCTGCCTCATTCCATTTATCCGGTACAGCGGGAAAAAGCCGGATCTTTTCCCGGTTGCTCAATAAAAGCATATCCTGTAAAATACTGTTGAAAGCAAAGGGTGTTTCAATTACGGGACTTCCGTATTCGTGATACATATAATTTTCCGTATGGCGTTCTTTCATCCAGTCAAGAAGAGTATGCAGCAGTTCTTCCGCTTTATTGCCGTTGCCGTAACGCACAAACATTCCGGCAGTATTGGTATAACTGTAACCGTGATGCTCCTCTTTCATGGCAAGGAATTTTTCTATGCTTTTTACGGCAAGAGTTTTATCATGGGGCAATTCCATGGGATAGACCATGAAAAGATGATTGGGATGGGGATGGGAATGATCAAAGGCAAGATCTTTTCCCATACGGTAAGAATCCTCATCCGCCGCATAAGGAGCAAGATTTTCAAGGATGAAACGGTAACGGGAAATTTCCTCTTTTTTTCTCTCATCCTCTTTGAAAAATTCCAGAAAATATCCGATACATTTTCTCAACAGAGCCAGATCGAATACCGCATCTTGAGTTTCCCCGTATTCCGGAGGAACAGTTTTTTTCATGTGGATCACCCCGTCAGAGGAAGTGTATAAAATACTTTCATACTCTTTCAATACTCCGCAGAGGATCTCTTTTACAAGAGTAAAAAGTTTTTCATCTTCTGTATGCAGGAAGGCTTCTGCAAGAATACAGCATACCCAGGGAAGATCCCCCCGTTCATCTCTTACCGGACTTCTGCAATCATAGGAAGAAGCTCTCCCGATCGCCATGCCCCCTTCCGCCTTTGCATTTTTCCTTAACTGCTCAAGATTATCTGCAAGCATGGTCACAAGGGGACGCATCTCCTCCATACGGTTTGCCGTAAGAAGCCATTGATAGGTCAGCTGGATATTGAGATTCCACCAGACCGCACACCAGGCAGTCTTTTTTGACCATGGTCCCATAAGATCAAGGACAAAATCATTGTCCTTTTCCGTGGCACTGTGCCATTTGTAAAGATTGATGTAATAGAATCTTTCCAACTCTTTATCCGGAATGGAAAGAAAACTTTTTTCATAAAAATCCCTGTAAGAAAGGCGGACAGCTTCCTTCCAGAACGGGACTTTATCCAAGGTACATTTTTCCAGTATTTCTTCAGCTCTTTTTCCGTAACCGCAGGCAATAAAAAGAGTATTTTTTTCCTGTTTCCATGCGGTCGTGAAACTTTTTCCATTGAGCAGCATTTGCGTACAGGAATTTTCTTTCAGAAGAAATGGGGGATTTTTCTTATAACTTGCCGGAAGGTCATTGCAGATAAAGTACCGGGGACTTATGGCCTCCTCCGGTTCAAAAAAAGCATATTCCAACTCTGTTTCCACCACAATGACCGATGGCTTCCTTACCGTAAATAAAGAAAACTTTTTCCCATTGATCTCCCCTTTGACCACCGCTTCCCGCAGATCCAGTTTCAATGAGGAATTTTCCCGGATGCCGGGAGCTTTCAAATACAGGGAACCAATCAGAAGACGGGGGGAATCATAGGAGACCCGCCCTGTCCGCAGTTCTTCCGGACGCTGATCTATATATCCGGCATTGCCCAGCTGAAGACACAGTAATTCTCTTGTGTAATCAGCATAACACATTACGCCGGTAACGCCGTTACCGCTGTAAAGCCCCCCGTGCCAGGAATCCGGAACAGGGGAAAAGGATAGATCATACTCTTCCGGTATGGAAAAAGAAGTTCTCATTATAACACTTTTCCTTACTGAATCTCATCCAGACAATATAATCTCATATTGTCCAGCCACACAGGCTCATTGCTTTCAAACTTATTGAACCAGATGGGAACACGGATATGGTAAGCGTCTTTCCCCGCCTCATTTTCCGGTACCTGTATTACAGCAGAAAATGTACTCCATATTCCGGGCGTAAGGACAAGGGATTTATTGCTCTTCCAGTTTTTAGGCACATTCCCCTGGGCGTAACCTAACTTATAGGTAAGACGCCCTTCCGCACTGCCTTTTTCTGTATAAACATCAAAGAGGAGAAGGTAACTCTTGTTTGCCGGAATACCATAAATCTTATACAGACAGTAACCATTGCGGATCATGGTGGATTTTTTGCCGTCGGAAGCATATTTACTGTCTGTTTTTCCTCCTGACCATCTGCCCGGAAGAGGAGCAGTTTCAAAAGAACCGTTGGGGAAATAATTTTTCACCTTTGCCCCCAGAGCGATTTTAAACTGTGCCTGCAATATCCGGGGAATACTTTTGTCATTGGAAAGTTTTTCCATCTCTTTTCTTACATCCGGATCAGAGGCAAATTTCATAATGCGGCTGAATGACCCCACAGTGGAAGGCAGCAGATTGCGTCCTTTGTCTGCGGCGATCTCTTTTGTATAAATATGTTTTGCCAATTTATCTGCTGCGGCAAAACCTTCTTTACAGTTTTTCAGAAGCTCAAGGACTTCTTCTTTTGTTCTGATCTCCCCGTCAGGCGGGAAAAATTCGGAGAAGGCTGCTTTACAGGCAAGTTCAGAAAAATTGAAACTTTCCATAATAAGAGCTGCCCTCTTTTTCTCACCGGGAGTCTGTGCATATTTCACCACATTTTCCATAAGAGATCTTAAATATTGGAGATCTCCTTTTTTCAAAGCAAAGGTATGGGTATTGCGTTCACCAAGTGACATATAGGCGTTGGTGACAGATTTATACCACATGGTTCTGGTGATATCTTCCTGTGTCCAGTATTTTTCCCAGAATTCATAATATTTTTTAAGATAGGGCGCAGCCTTTTCCCCCACCGCAAGAGTGTACCATTTATCCAGGAACTTATCCACATCCAGAGCGGGATCCCACATAAGTTTCAGGAAAAGCTGCTGCATAGGCCCCTGAAAGACAGTTCTGGCATCGCTGGAAACATAGGCACTGCGTAAATTGAAATCCCGGATAAGTTCTTTCAAAATTCCGCTGTGGGTATGGAAATAAATACGGGGGATCAGGAAGAAATCCGCACCGTAAAGATAATCATACAGATCCAGCTGATGAGCTTTTTCTTTCCATGCTTTCAGCTGTTTTCTGCGGATAACTCCCTGATTTTTATCATGGAGAACTACGGTTTCAATACAGATTTCCGGAATCACATTTTTATGCAGTTTAAATGAGGGCGGATCATAGACCTGACAGTAGGCAAGTGCCGTAAAGTAAACATCCGGATACTTTTTGCATACCTGCGTTGCCACATCATTCACCCATTTCCAGTAAAGATCGGAATAGTCGGGATAACGGATACTGTTCCTTTTTCCGCCGACAGCTTTGGCACAATCTTTACAGACACAGTAGCCGCCCATATCATTCACATCCATATTGATGCCTTTTTTATCCGGATTTCTGGCAAGGATCTCCAGAATATTCTCCACAGCGATCTTTGTGGTTGCCGGATTGCTCCAGCAGGGCTGCCAGAAACCGGAATAAGGTTTTCTTGCATGGAAAATATTTTTGGGAAGAGGCAGTTTGGCTTTGGGCATCACATACTTTTTCCCGTTGGAAAGTGTGGGCATGATCTCTTCGGGCCAGGAGTTGTCCGGAGCGTATTTATATACGGGAAACACGTCGATAGTCATCATGTGAGTCCCGAGAAAGGCATACTTTGCATTCCAGTTGGCGGCAACCGATCCCCCTTTATGAGACCCCAGACGGTTGAAGGGAAGAACAGGAGCATCCGCAACAGAAAGTATTTTTACTTTGGCATCTTTCAAGGCGGGATAGTGATTTATTTCCATTCCATATCTCTTCTTCCAGGGAGGCATGAAATAGAATACGCCCAAATCTTCCTGTAAAATACGGTTGAATGCCCAACGCAGGGAAACCGGGGAAGAAGTGATCTTCAAATTGCGTTTTTCAGGAAAATCGATACGGAAAGCATCCTCTTTTGCAAGAGGCTTTTTCTGTATGTCAAAGGAGATGAAATTTCCTTTTGCGGGAACGGTATTTACGATCTGCAATTCCGTTCCGGTACATCTTTTCAGTTCCTCATTGAAAAATTGCACAGTATTTTCCCATGACTTATCCATTCCGGCAGGTTTTACAATAACAGCACAGGGCTTTTTCTCTTTCACGAGATAAAAATCTGCCGCGGAACTTTCCAACATAAAAAGTACAGCAAAAATATAACAGAAATCCTTAAAGTGTTTTTTCATTTTCCATCCTCTTCCTTATGTTCTGACCTGCTGCCTCAATTTCTTATATCCCAGATGAACTTACTGCTCTGGTTGGTAAGTTCCCTCACATTCACCCCTCTTACAGAAGCATCCAGGAAAAGCACATTCACATTCTGCCCGTGGGCAATACGGGGTGCGTAATACAATTTGGAAAGGCAGTTTTCCAGCGTTACAGGTCCGCCGATCGTGCTGTGTGCGGCAATGGTGCTTGTCGTATTGAGATTTACATCGGCAACCGTAACTACGGCGGAAGGACGGGTCACTTTCTTACTGTTGATCTTTGTACCGGTCTTGACTGAACTGTTCAATTTTACAATAACTGTCTGCTGCGCACCGTACTGGACTTTGTTTGCGTACTGCCGGGGATTGGGCGTAGGTTCTTTGGGGAATGTGGGGCAGAGAAAAAGTTTGGGGTATCCCGGTACGGAGATCCTGTAATTTTCCGCCTCATATTTTGTTTTGGGATCGACATAACAGAAAAGCGGGGAAGCCCAGTCCTGGGTATATTCTTTGCCGTTGACATTCACTTTATGATCCCGGAGAGGGAGAAAATCCTTGTAATCCCCCACATACAGATGTACAGTCATTCCAATCTGTTTGAGATTGGAAATACAGGAGATCCCCTTTGCCATATCCCTTGCCCGGGTCAGGGCGGGAAGAAGCATTCCGGCAAGAATGGCAATAATGGCGATAACGACCAATAGCTCGATCAGCGTGAACGCTGATCGAATGAAGCACGGCTCCGCCGTGTGAAGCGCAGCGTTGCTGCATGAAGCGTTTGCCTGCGGCAAACATGAAGCACTTGCTTTGCAAGTATGATGCGGTGTATTTTTGTGA
>JAFVRL010000103.1 GCA_017504325.1 Lentisphaeria bacterium
CCCATGATCTTTATTACATCCTTATTACTGGTACAGGGCTGGGGAACATTTCCCCCGTGAAAACTTTTCATCCTTTTTCCCCGGACAAGGGGATAATATTCCGGATGTTCCTTAAACTGTTTTTCGGCAAATGCGTCGAACTTCAAGCCGGACTTTTTGTATTTTCCCGTATATTTCAAATGGAGCAGGGGGGAAAAAGAGTGACCTCCGGCACAATGGACGGGAGCAAGTTTTTCCAGTTTATTTTTTTTGATGACATTGCTTGCGATATGGAAACGCATATTGTTTCTCAATCCCCATTTTCTTGTTTCCGGAACGGCAGAAAATCCGGTACAGACGATCTGGAAATCCCGCCATACGAAAGAGGGACTTTCCTCATAACTTCCTTCCGGAACAGAAATCGTCTTTTTTATCTTGTAGTACTCTCCGTCTTTGCCGGGGATAAGCCAGCGGATCCCTCCATATTTTTTCAATACGGAATAGACGCCGTACAGCACGCCCACAGGTTCTTTTCCTGTAATATACATTCCTTTTTTATTGACGAAAATCTTGAAAGATTCCTCTTTCATTGCCGGATCATTTTTTACTTCCAGACAGACAGGATATTTTCCGGCAACAGGAGAAGTCCCCACTTCCGGAGCTTTGCCATTGGCGATCTTTCCCAGAAAATGACTCAACTCCTGTGCCGCATATTTTTCCACAGCAGAAGCATTTTTTCCAATGATGACTGAAGAAACATCCATACCGTCCTTCATCAGCACAACATCTGCCAAGAGAGTACAAGCCACCCAACACAATAAAAATACCCAGAATAATTTTTTCATTTTTACTCCTGTAACCGTTTTATTTATATTTAATGATATATCTGTTTGAAACACAGAAAATATTATACCATAAAAAAATTATTATTCAAGAGATTATTTTTATTAAATATGGCGAATATTTTATATTTCCGGCTATTCCGTCACAGTACAAAGCTGTAAAATTCTCTTTCTTCAGAGGTAATTTCAAGCAGTGAAAAAGTATTATACAGGCAGAAAAAATGGCGGCAAAAGACGCCCTTTACCGCCATGATTTATTTTCCCGTCAGGAAATAATCAGAATCTGCTGCATAATGCACACTCCGGATCGTCGCAAAGGAAAATACGGTCATCTTCTTTTGCGATCCGGCAGCCGATTTCAAACAACTGCCGGGAATCCATAAGGATCAACTCACCGATCCCCAGTTTTTCCCTGTTGATCTGCAATCCTTCCGAAACCGCTTTTTTGAAGAATTTACATTCAAATGCCTGGAAGCCGATGTAAAAATCCCGGTGGCCGGGCAGATGCTGTTCGATGGCAACATTTTTGAATTTGCCGTCTTCAAGCTGCTCCTGACAGATGGCAGTACTCAGGAAAGCGGCATCGGTAACCGTTTCGATCATGTGCAGGAATGTTGTCGTGGCAATACTGGATCCCAGGTGCAGGATCTTTGCCCCTTTTTCCATCGCCTTCCCCATGGGGCAATTCAGAGAACAGGGAGGATCGTATGCTCCATGGGCGGAAAGACACTCTTCAGCAAGAGGTCCGAATCCCGCCCAGGAATGAGTAATATGTTTGCTCCGGATCACCCCGGGATATTCTTTCAACAGGGTTTTCACTACATTCCCTGTATTGATCTGCCCGAGTTTTGCGGCATCGTAAGGACGGAAATTCCACCCCTTGTTCACTCCGCTGAGGAAGGTATAAGGACGGGTGAAGGCTGCAAAAAGTGCAGTCCCTTTTTCTCCAATGACCTCTTTAATGGCATCAATGGCAGTACAGGCACCACCTTCCACATAACCGAAATTGCCGGTGGAAGCGTGAACAAGAAGGATATCCCCCTCTCTGACCCCGACTGCCTTCAAGTGTTCCACAAAATCCTTTTTGGTAAGGCTTGGCCGTTTGATGACTTCCAGATAACCGTAATCAGCAAGAAGATTGATAGCATTCACATATTTACGGATATTGTTTTCCGCTATGGGAAACATTCTTTCATATTCTGCAAGCCGGATCACTTCCGCAAGATCTTTTTTCCCGTCAATGGCGGCAAGGATATTGGACATGTGTCCATAGATCACGCCATCGGGAAGCGTCCTTCTTGATCCGGTACTTTCATCCTCCGGAACATTCACAAGATTGTGGGGGAACCCGTACCCTTTGCGTTTCACGATCATCTGTGAGGCAACATTTCTCCACACATTTTCTGTACTGTCCGCATCTTCAAAATCTTTGGCAAGAACGGCATATTCTTTGTCAAATTCAGCGAGATAAGGATCTACTTTGGCGGAGTCAAAGACCCGTTTGAAGTCCTCCAGAATATGTCTTTGCACTTCCGCAAGACGGGCAAAATATTTTGCCGGATTTCCGAAAGGTTTTTCTTTGACCTTTGCGGCATCTCTCTTCAGATTTGCAAGAGCAATTCTTCCCGCCTCCGCAAGATTTGCTTCGGAAGGATTGGCAAAAGCATAGACAATGGCAGTATTGAATGCTGTACCCCATATAAAAGTTTCTTTATCAATGAAGTCCATAGTCTGTACAGAACTGTGATGACAATCGCCGAACTCCCCTATGGGCCACACAGAA
>JAFVRL010000104.1 GCA_017504325.1 Lentisphaeria bacterium
CTTGCAGGTTGTATAGTATGGTATTTACATTATTTTATGAGGAACTGAAGATATGTTGACAGATGCACAACAGCGGAATGCCGCTAAAAAGTTTGCTGCTGAATGGGAAGGCAGAGGATATGAAAAGGGCGAAACTCATGCTTTCTGGATGGAACTGCTGCAAACAGTTTGCGGAGTCGTCAATCCGGCACAGTTTATTACTTTTGAAAGTCAGGTCGTATTGGGGCATACCTCATTTATTGATGCATACATTCCCGAAACAAAGGTGATGATCGAACAGAAAAGTAAAGATATTGACCTGACGAAACCCGCAAAACAGTCGGACGGCTCCATGCTCACTTCTTATCAGCAGGCAAAGCGTTACTCTGATGAGCTGGAACTTTCCAAGAAGCCCCGTTACATTGTGGTTTGCAACTTTCAGGAGTTCCACATTCACGATATGGAACACCCGCATGATGAGCCGGAAGTGCTGAAACTCGCCGATCTTCCCAAAGAATATTACCGCTTGAGTTTCCTCACCGATACCCATAAAGCCCACCTGAAACGGGAAATGGAACTTTCCATAAAAGCGGGCGAAATCGTGGGACAGATTTATGATGCTATTCTCAAACACTACCATGATCCTTCCGCTGAAATCTTACGCCAACATTATAGAAGGGAACGCATTGCGGATCGACTGGAGTACTGTTATTCCAAAAGAGAAACTCCACTACATCATGGGCAATCCGCCGTTTGTGGGATATTCTTTGCAATCAGCGGAACAGAAAGCGGATATGCTCAATATCTATGTCGATGAAAAGGGCAATCCGTACAAAACAGCCGGAAAGATCGACTATGTAGCGGCGTGGTATTTCAAGTCGGCAGAGATGATGCAAGGCAATACGATTCGTACTGCTTTGGTATCTACCAACAGTATCACGCAGGGCGAACAGGTCGCCGGGGTGTGGAAACCGTTGTATGAGCGTTTCGGAGTACATATAGATTTTGCACACCGGACTTTCCGCTGGGACAGCGAGGCGAATATCAAAGCTCATGTGCATTGTGTGATCATCGGTTTTTCGACAGCAGAAAATCTGAAACCGAAACAGATTTTTAATACGGATAACTACGGATGTTTACGGATCAATACGGAGAATGAAGCTGTCCTCCGTACAAACCCGTACCAATCCGTAAGCGTCCGCAATATCAACGCCTATTTGACCGATGCTCCCGATGTTTTTATTGAAAGCCGTAATAAACCGCTCTGCAATGTGCCGGAAATGACCACCGGTAATCGCCAGTGCAGCAAGCAGAAAAATAGAATTGAAACTTACCGGTATTGCACGAGCTTCCCAGGAAGAACTTGTGGCAGATTATCTTGCTTTTCTCCGTCAGCGTTCCCTGCCAATCCGGGATCCGGGATCAGATGAGGCAAAAACTGGCCGGGCTGCCAAACCGGAAGATTTATCTCAACTCCGGCAACTTATGGCTTTTTTAGTGTCCGATAAGTCCGATAAAAAACTGCTCAAACAGGAGGTTGCCGCCAATACCATGATTTGCCTGATCAGACAAAAAACATTTCTTTCAGACCGTCAGATTTCACGCCTTTGTGCAATTTTTGAAAAAGAGGGCGGCTTTACGGAACGCCTTTACAGGATCCGTTCTCAAAACAGAACGCAGAAAATGGATAACTCCAAACCGGAATAAAAAATTTACTTTTTTATCATATCTTTCAGAACGGAAGAAACCTCCTTTGCCGTAAGGCGTCTTGCCAGCCCCACAGGGAGGTCTTTCATGTATAAAGAACCTACGGCAATGCGTTTCAACCGTTTGGTCTCTTTGTGACATGCTGTCATCATACGCCGGATCTCCCGGTTTTTTCCCTCCATCAGCACAAGAGAATATTTGTTATCATGGAGATGAGTTACTTCCTTTGCTTTCAAAATATCCCCGTCATCCCCGATACCGGAAAGAATACGGGATATATCCTTTTCTGTAAGCGGGGAATCAAGAGAAACTTCATAAGTTTTGCTTATGCCGTAACGGGGATGGGTAAGTTTCTCAATAAAATTTCCGTCATTGGAAAAAAGGATCATCCCTTCCGAATCTTTGTCCAGCCTTCCTGCTGATACTACCCTGTAATCCCCTTTGGGGATCAGATCCACCGCCTTCTTTTTGGCGTGGGGATCCTCCATGGTGCATACATATCCTCTGGGTTTGTGCAGCATGAAATAAACATGAGAGGTAACAGGTTTGACGGTTCTTCCGTCAAAAGTGACGGTATCTTTCTCCGTCACTCTCTGGGCTGCACGCAAGGCTTTTTCCCCATTGACAGAGATCCTGCCCTCCCTGATCAGACCTTCCGCCGCCCGTCTGGCACATACCCCGGCAACCGAAAGATATTTGGCAAGATTCATCCCTTCCGCAGAGTTTTTACCTTCCGTCATATTGTCCGTCATATCTTCCGGCATTTTTCCGTCACTTTCTTAATATATTGCATTATAAAATGTTATAATGCGGTAAAATTCATTGTTCTACCCTGTTTTCCGGCAGAGCTGCCATATTTTTATCCCCATTATCCCCGGCAGGCGCACTTTCCACAACGGTGCTTTCCACATCCACATATTCCCCCTGTCCGGAATTGTTTTTTTCCTCCCAAACACCATGATCTGACGACGGAGAGGAGGATGTGCGGAATGTCCGGAAATGGAAGACCTTTCCAGACCAGAAAAGAGAGAGGATCAGAAGGATCACTGTAAGGGGAATAATAAAGACTGCGACCAGAAATATGGTAACAGGCAATACCACCAGAATAAAAAAGAGAACTTTAAAA
>JAFVRL010000105.1 GCA_017504325.1 Lentisphaeria bacterium
AGCGTTTTTGCATTCTCCCGGGCGGTTGTCACCAACTCTTCCGCATTACCGGAAGGAACTTTTTTGGCGGCAAAAAGAATAAGCTCCTCAAATTCCTGATCGGTGATTTCCTGTTTATTGAGAAAGGTACTCGCGCGCAGGATCATGGAGAGTGCTTCAAGGGTCAGTTCAGACGGAATAAAGGATAAACCTCTTCTTGTCAGGTCCAGAAATGCACTGGAACTGCGGATCCGGAAAAATTTTGTTATATCTCTGAAAACCATCTCTTCTCTCCTGAAATAAAATAAACACCGTTATTCCGGCAATAACGGTGTTCATGTTTTTGTTAAATCAAAGTTCTGTGATGACTTTTTCCCGCATTTTCATTACGGTATCAAGTGCTTCTTCCACCGTATTTCTCCGGGCAAGAAGCACTCCCAGTCTGCGATGTCCTTTAAGTTCACCTTTCCCGAACAGACGCATGGCTGTATCCGGTTCAGCAAGGATCTCGCTGAAACCGTCAAATTTTACATCATCAGAATTGCCGTCCACAACAATGGCTTTGGAGGCACTGGGACCGTGGAAAGCAATATTGGGGATGGGAAGTCCGAGGATCGCTCTGGCATGAAGGGCAAATTCAGAAAGATCCTGTGAGATCAATGTTACCATACCTGTATCATGGGGACGGGGGCTTACTTCACTGAAGATGACATCATCGCCTTTAATGAACATTTCCACACCGAAAATACCTCTTCCGCCCAATGCACCGGTGATTTTTCCTGCGATCTCCTGTGCTTTTGCTTTGGCAGCGGGAGTCATTGCCTGGGGCTGCCAGGATTCCTGATAGTCACCATTGACCTGATGGTGTCCGATGGGTTCCAGATAGGAGGTCCCGCCGATGTGACGGACTGTAAGAAGGGTGATCTCATAATCAAAGTCCACAAAACCTTCCACAATGACTTTTCCGGCTCCGGCTCTGCCGCCTTCCTGGGAAAGAAGCCATGCTTTTTCAATATCCTCTTCACATTTCACTGTACTCTGTCCGTGTCCGGAAGAACTCATGATAGGCTTTACCACACAGGGAATACCGATCTCTTTCACCGCTGCAAGAAATTCATCATGCGTTGCTGCAAATTTGTAAGGGGAGGTGGGCAGTCCCAGCTCTTCAGCGGCAAGACGGCGGATACCTTCCCGGTTCATAGTAAGGAAAGCAGCATTGGCAGTGGGAATGACTGTATAACCCTCTTTTTCCAGTTTCAGCAGTTCGGATGTGGCAATTGCTTCCACTTCCGGAACGATGAAGTCCGGTTTTTCCAGCTCAACGACTCTGCGCAATTCTGCAGCATCAAGCATATTGATCACATGGCTGCGATGGGCGACCTGCATACCGGGGGCATTGGCGTAACGGTCCACTGCAATAACTTCCACTCCCAGTCTATGCATTTCAATGACCACTTCCTTGCCCAGTTCTCCTGCGCCCAAAAAGAGTACCTTTGTGGCTGACTTTCTCAATGCTGTACCGATTTTCATAACAGTTCCTTTCTTTATTGTTGTGAGCTTGCAACATTGTTGATTTCAGAAAATACAATATATCATCCTTTCACAATGTTTCAAGTTCAGCAGGGGAAAAACATGGAAAAATTTGTAATTTTTTATTACCGGGTATATATTATCGGTAAATATGAAAAAATTGCAAAAAAAATATACAGGAATAACTTGAAATGTCGAATCATACAAATGACAAATATCCCGGATCTCTTCAGGAGGAGCATATCATCCGGGCGCATGAATGCGGCAGTGACCGTAAACTCAAACTGCATGTCCTTTTGGATTATCTTCAGGATATTGCCGCCACCCATGCAGAACTTTTGGATGTGGGACTTTCCGCACTGACTGAACAGGGGGTGATCTGGGTACTATCCCGTTTGAAACTGGAAATATTCCGTTATCCTTTCTGTGATGAAAAAATCATCCTCCAGACCTATCCTTCCGGTATATCCGGACTCTTTGCCACCAGAGAATATCTGATGAAGGATGAAGCAGATAATATTCTTGTGAAAGGTACTTCCTGCTGGCTGGTCATTGATGCAAAAACTTACCGGCCGTTGAAGGCTGCCTCATTTCTGCCGGAAAATATGCCGCAGAATATTGATAAAGAACGGTTCTTCCCTGCGTTGGGAAAAATCGTAAAAAAAGAAATCCCCCCTGAACTTTCCTTTCCTGTCCGGCATGGGGATATAGATATGAATCATCATTTGAATAATGCAGTTTTTGCCCGTAACATTCTGGATTGCCTCTGTCATAAAAAAAATTCTTTTCTCTCCATACAGAATTTACAGCTTAACTTTGTCAGTTCCGGTAAACTCGGTGAACTTCTTTGTTTCGGCAGTGAGATATCCTCTGACGGTTCTTTTTATGTCCATGCTGTCGATCCTGAAAATCAAAAGATCTATATTCAGGCGGAAGGATCTCTTTTTCCATAAGTTCTTCAGTTTGAAGGCATCAGTCCTTTGGCTTTTGCCACAAACTCCCTTGCGAGAAGTTTATCCAGATTTCCCTCCGGATCTTTCAGGCGGCTGTTTGCATCCACTCCGTAGGGATTTACTTTCCGGATCGCTTCTTCCACATTCCCCGGATGAAGTCCTCCGGCAAGCAGAACTTTTTTTTCTGTCATTTCCGTGAGATGGCAACTGAC
>JAFVRL010000106.1 GCA_017504325.1 Lentisphaeria bacterium
GCTACCGTCCCTGCGGGACTGTTTTATTTGCTGATATGATATTTTATACATACTGTCTGTTTATGGAAATCTGACAAAATCACTTTCTTAAAAAACAATTTTCTTCCGATCAAATATGGCGGAAATACCTATTTTTTGAAAAATTATGGGATAACTGTGTTTCCCCGGAAAAAAACAGCAGGAAATATACAAAAAAAGATTTCCTGAAGTTGCTTTTTTTCCGGAAAGAGTTAAATTACCTTGCGTTGTCACAGTGAAAAAATACAGTCAGGAGGGGAAAACAATGAAAAGTTTCAGAAAAGAACTTACTTTCAACATCCAGAGTAAATGTTCCTTTACCAACATCACAAGAGATGTCCGGGAAGCCTTGAAAGAATCCGGTATAAAAGAGGGCTTGCTTCTGTGCAACGCCATGCATATTACAGCATCTGTGTTTATCAATGACAATGAACCCGGATTGCATGAAGATTATGTGCAATGGCTTGACCGCCTTGCCCCCCATGAGCCTGTGGATCAATATAAACACAATCTTGCCGGGGAGGATAATGCGGACTCCCATTTGCGCCGTCAGATCATGGGCAGGGAAGTAGTGATCGCTGTCACCAATGGTGAACTGGATTTCGGTCCCTGGGAACAGATCTTCTACGGGGAATTTGACGGGGGAAGAAAAAAACGCGTTCTTATCAAGATCATCGGGGAATAAGAGAGAAAAATGAACGGCTGGAACAAAGATAAGATCCTTTCCCTTTTTGGAGAGGCAGCCCAACTGGGGCTGAAGATCAAAAATGATCCCCATACTGTCCTCAAAGAGGATATGACGCCGGTGACACTTGCTGATAAGACCATTGAGGATTTTCTGGCAAAGGAGCTTGTGGATGAGGAAACTTTCCTTATAGGGGAAGAGACTTTTGAAACAAAAGGCAAAGAGTATCTGGATAAAGCACTTTGCGGAAAATGCTGGATCATTGATCCCGTTGATGGAACCGCCAATTTTGCCGCCTCTTACGATACCTGGGGTATCTCCATAGGCTTTGCTGAAAAGGGTGTGATCCGGCAGGGAGGGGTATATCTCCCGGAAAAGGGGGAACTCATGCTTACCGACGGGGATAAAGTCCTCTATGCAAACTGCCAGGGAGCAAAATCTTTTCAGGAAGTGAAAGACGCCTTGAAAGAAGTGGAAAGACCACATAAACCTTTTACCGGCTCCTCCATGGTGGCACTTTCCCAGGTGATCGCAAAAAAGGGGATCATCCCTATCCATAATCCGGTTCTTGCCACAGGTTCTTTTGTCTATTCGGCAGTATCTCTTGCGGCGGGAAGAGACGGTTGTTTGATCACCAATGCAAAGTTGTGGGATGTGGCGGGGATCATGCCCTGTTATGCCCGTCTTGGGATAAAAGGCGGTTTCCTCGGAGATACAACGAAAGATGTGACCGATTGCAGGATCGATCCATCTTATTATCATCTCAACTACACTTCCAAAGACGCTTTCCGGCTGAAAGACGGTGCTGTTTTTGCAGAAGAAAAAGTCACCATAGAAAAAATTTGTTCCGTATGTAAACTTGATTATACCTTCCAATAACAAAAATCCTCACTAAAGAAAAGGAAAAAATATGCAGACCGTAACAGAAGAGATCAAAGGATTTCTTGCCAATTCCTCCGGCATAAGAAAGATGTTTGAAGCAGGGATCGAACTCAAGAAACAGTATGGGGAAGATCATGTATATGACTTCAGTCTGGGCAATCCCGATCTTCCCCCTCCTCCGCAGGTGGCGGAAGCTCTTGCAAAGATCGCAAAAGGGGCAGCCGAACCATTTTCCATCGGTTACATGCCCAATGCCGGTTATCCCGCATTGCGCAGTATGCTTGCAGAAATACTTTCTGAAGAACAGGGGAAAAAACTTTCTGCAAATCATGTTGTCGTGACCGTGGGAGCTGCCGGGGGATTGAATACCATTTTCCGTGCCATTCTTTCCAAAGGCGATGAAGTCCTCACCCCCGCCCCCTACTTTGTGGAATATGGAGCTTATGCAGGCAATTTCGGCGGGATCCTGAAGGCGGTCCCTTCCAAAGATTTCACCTTTGAACTGGATGTGGATGCTCTGGCAGAAGCGATCAATGAAAAGACCAAGGCGATCATCATCAACTCCCCCCACAATCCCACAGGACAGATCTATACGGCAGAAGAACTTGCCGCGCTGGGCAAAGTAGTGAAAGAAGCGGAAGAAAAATATGGCAGAGCCATTTATGTTCTTGCGGATGAACCTTACAGGTTCCTGAATTATGATGATACGGTCATCCCCTCTCTTTTCACTTATTTTGAACACTCTCTTGTTGTGGGTTCCTTCTCCAAGACTCTTTCCCTTGCCGGGGAGCGTATCGGCTATATTGCTGCAAATCCGGAAATGGAAAATGTGGAGGAACTGATGAATGCCCTTATCCTCTGCAACCGTATTCTGGGGTATGTGAATGCCCCCGCCATCGGTCAGAAGATCCTTATGGAGTGTCTGGATGCCAAAGTGGATCTGGATATTTACCGCAGCAGAAGAAATGCCATGGCAAAAGTCCTTTCCGATGCGGGAGTCGAATTTACCATGCCCAAAGGAGCATTTTATTTCTTTGCAAAATCTCCTGTAAAGGATGAAAAAGTCTTTATTGATGCTCTTCTTAAAGAGCATATTCTTGTGGTTCCCGGAAGTGCCTTCGGCTGCCCCGGATATTTCCGTACCACTTTCTGTGTATCGGAAAAAGTCATCCTGGGTTCTGCGGAAGGATTCAAAAAGGCTGTACAGGCGGTAAAATGATCTGCTGAAAATTCTGAATACCCAAGGGCTGCGGCAAGACCTTTCAAAGGATGCCGCAGTCTTTTTTTCTGCCCTCATTCAGAATAAAAAAGAATATCCGGCAGATACAGATCATTGACGCTTGTTATTTATGATGACGCAAATTGCGGTGGGTCAGCGGGGAAACCCCCATTGTCCGTTTGAATGCACGGCTGAAAGTAAAAGGATCCTTATAACCGCACCGGCGGGCGATCATGCTGACAGGGGTTTGTGTATGTTCCAATAATTCCACAGCCAGCTGAAAACGCAAACGGGCGATCAATTTACCCGGAGTCAAGCCGGAATCCGCTTTATGAAATCGCCTCCTTACCGTTTCCGGGGTCACATCAAATATATCGGCAATATTTTTGAGAGAGAGCTCCTCTTCAAAATGATTGCGGATATGATCACAGATACGGTCAAAAAGATCTGTATGTTCATTTGTGCCGATAACCTGCTGCTGCAATTTCCGTTTTTGATTCATAAGGATCTCAAGTAAAGCAAAAACACATGATTCCGGGGAGTTCTGACGGAATTCCTGAAAATTCCGGATCATTTTTCCTATATTGGCAACATCCTGCTTATCCGGATGCAGCAGGTGATTTTTCAAGGCGGAAAAAGCGGAATAATCCCGTCGTTTTTCAGTAAATGTTATGGCAAGAAAGGAATATTTTTCCCTGGGACACTCCAAAATCGTTGAGTGGAACTGAAAGGGGAAAAGACAGATCATATCCCCCTTTTTCATAGGGACCCGCAGTCCGTCCACCATCATGGTACAGCTTCCCTCCAAAATGATTTTCAGGATCATCCGCTGATGGATGGAGGTATCCGTTACTTTCAGAGTCCGGGAGGAACGCCACAAAAGGATATTTTCAGGAATAAAGTTGATATCTGCGGTGATCCCGCCGGAAAACAGGGGATCCTGCACAGGCAATGGATTTTTTGCAAGAATATTAATGATGTGGGTTATTGCTATATTTTTTTGTTTTTTTGTCATTTTATTTCACTGCTTTCTGTGGTATAATATACAACAACAGCAAAGCAAATCAACTTGACATAAACAAAAAAAGGAAAAAAATCATGCAACTTACGGCAGAAGAAATCAAACAGAAAGCCCGGGAACTGGGGGCGGATCTCGTCGGGATCGCTCCGGTTTCCCGTTGGGTAAATGCCCCGGAAATGTTACGCCCCACAGCCCATCTTCCGGAAGCAAGATCCGTCATTGCCCTTTCCATCCATCATCCCGACGCCTCTGTGGAATGGGGCGGACTGCCCAACAGCAATTACAGCGGACCTTTTCAGCTGGGGATGATCCCCAAACTGGACACGATCTCCTGGCGTCTGACCAAATTTCTGGAATCGTATGGCTTTGCCTCCATACCTCTGCCCTGTACAGGATTCTGGCGGCACCGCCCTTATAAGGAGATCACCACAACCAATACAGCCTCCTTCAGTCACCGTCACGCCTTTGTTGCGGCAGGTCTGGGTGAATTCGGCTGGAACAACATGGCTCTTTCGCCGGAATACGGTCCCCGGAACCGTCTGGTTTCTGTGATTACAGAAGCAGAATTTGAAGGGGATCCGCTTTATATGGGAGAACCGCTGTGCGACCGCTGCGGAATGTGTGAACACATGTGTCCCGGAAAAAATTACCGGAAAGAAATGATGCTTGCTCCCGGATATGATGAAGTAAAGATCGAAAACAAGATATTGCGTTATGCCAAACTCAACCGTTTCCGCTGTCTGTGGGGGGAACAGTTTGCACTGGATATGGATCGTCTGATCGAAGTTACGGAAGAGCTGGATGAAGAAAAATTGTATGAAATCATTGAAAAAGGGATGTCCCGTCCCGGCGGAGAATTCGGTAATTGTTTCCGTTTCTGCATGAACAAACAGAAACGGAAATGGGATAAGAAATATACACAATCCCCCCAGCGTATCAAAGAAAAAAGCACTCTTTCCCCGGAGAAGATCTTTGAAGAGATCTGCAAAATAGCCGCACAGGGCGGTGCTGACAGAATCTCCATACAGAAAAATGATTTTCCCAAAGCCGCCTCCAGTTTTGTGGATGGCTATCCGGTAAAAGAGTTCACGCAGGCGTTCCCCTGTGTGATCACGCTGGGACGCACCCTGCCGGAATATCCGCTGGATGATGACAACCGGAAATATCTTTCCGTTACCACCAAAGTCCGTGTGGGTATGGCGGCAATGGATATTGCCCGTTATCTGGACGATCTGGGCTGGGAGGCAACACAGGATTGGACGGAAACCAATAATTATGCGGCAGAACGGGCGGGCTGGAAAAAGGACAGTGCCGGTCCTGCCAGAGCTACTTCCACCGGAGGACAGAGCTGTTTTGATATCATCGCAGAACGGGCAAAGAAAAATATTGTGATCGCCGGAATGAATGCTGCGGATCTGGAAAAAAGTGAACAGCCCGTTTCCAGCAATTCCCTGTTCACAAATTGTCCGTTGCCGGAAGTGACTTTGAATTTGACCATTGATCCCGCACTCACAGCGGCAAATATTGACCGTGTGGCAGTGATTTCGGCAGACAAAGTAAAGGATCTGCCGGGGATCACAGATCCGGAAAAACTTCTGCCGGGCTGTAAATCGGTGGTTGTTTTTCTCACCGCCATGCCGGAACGCATGGTGGAACTTGCCGCAAATCAGAAAGCGGACTGTGCCATGAGTTATGCATACAGTCAGTATCAGCTGATCCGTGAAACTTTGTGGGCGGCACATGATAAAGGAACGGAACTGGATCTGCAGGGACATCATTCGATCCCGGTGGCGGATCTGGCAGAAAATCCGGTACGCAATCTTGCTCCTTACTGGGAATTTGCATGGGCGCATCTGGGGCATCCGGATTTGCGTCAGAATGCTCCGGTGGCGGCAAAAGCAGGACTTGGGGAAATCGGCGCACACGGTATGCTTCTCACACCTGAATATGGGCCCAGACAACGGTTCTCATTCCTGCTTACAACAGCAGAACTTCCGGAAACACAAAATATTCTGCCTGATGAAAAACTTTGCACCCATTGCGGAAAATGTGCAGAAGCCTGCCCGATGTGTGCATTGAAAAAAGAGGGGGAAGTCTATTTGCGGGATGAGAAAAAATGCCGCTGGGCGCGTTTTCTGGGAATGGTTCCTCAATCCGGAGTTTCCAGTATCGGCTGGGAGATCCAAAAGGGGGAATTTACCGGGAATGATGAAGAAGCCCTGAAGAGAAAAGATCCCCTCCAGTTGAAAGGATATAAGTACGCAAACCAGATCGACACCGTTGTGGAACGCTGCATGCAGGCGTGTCCGGCGGGCAGAAAAGGAGAAAAAAAATGAAACAGACCTATCATCATACCGGCATGATCGGATTTGGAGCCAGAGGGCAGCAGCTTGCCCAGATGGCTGCAAGACAGATGCCGGAATTCTGCAGGGTCGCCGCATTTGCTGATACCGATGAAAATCTTGTTTTCCCGGCAGATCTTTATCATGTCTGCCACGGGATAAAACGCTATACCGATTACAGAGAGATGCTGAAAGATCCGCAGATCGACACAGTCATCGTCACCACCTATCCGGAAAGTCATGCGGAAATCACCATTGCTGCACTGGAAGTGGGCAAGGCTGTTCTCTGTGACAAGCCTGTTACAGGAACCCTTGAGGATGCTGTTAAACTGTATAAGTATGTGAAAACCCATCCCTGCCGTTTTGCCATAGGATTGAATCTGCCCTTTTATCCGTCAGCACAGAAGATCAAAGAATTATTGCAGGAGGGATGTATCGGAAAACTTCTGTGCATCCGGGGGATGTGCGATGTGGGTGCGGACTTCGGCAAAGGTGTCATCATGCGGAAATTTGCCGGACAGGAAGAAGGGCTGATTCTGGGGAAACTTACCCATGATACGGATCTCCTGCAGTATTTTGCCGATTCCTATGCAGAGGAAGTAACGGGACACAGTGCCAATTTTCTCTGGAAACGGCACGGCGATCTGGCAGGTTCCCATGATACGGCGGTGATTTCCGGTATTCTGAATAACGGAGTCCTTTTCAGTCAGTCGCTTACCAGCTGCGGAGCAACATACGGCAGGATCATGGAATTGTGGGGTGAAAAGGGATTGATCCGGGCAGATATCAATTCCGAAGTCATCACCATCCACCGTCCCGGGGAAAAGGAACAGACCTTGACATTGCCTCCTCTGCCCGGTTCCCACCGGGGCGGAGACAGACTCATGTTTACAGAATTTCTGGACTATGTGGATTCCGGAGAAATGGTTCCCCTGCGTCCGGAGCGTATTCTCTCTTCCATTATGATCCCCCTTGCCGCCATGCAGCAGAAAACTGTTTACACAGGAAAATGGTACAGAGAAAATATGATCTGAAATCTCCAGAAATTTTCTTTTCCCCGCAGGGTATAAACTTTTTTCATAACAGGTCAAATCAAACTGTTATATTTTATACTTTCAGGGAGGCAGAGATCAGAAAGATGTCCGGTCAATGATCTCTTTCTGCCACTGCGGGGACAGGGAAACAAATTTCGCAGAAAAACCGCATATTCTTACAAAAAGGGTCTGATGTTTTTCCGGATGGAGCTGTGCATCCAGGAGATCTTTTCTGCTTGCAGCATTCAATTGCAGCTGTTGAAGTTTGAGCCGGGCAAAAGTCCGGACAAGAGCTTCAGCAGTTTCTTCCGTAATGCCGGAACGCTCCAGCATAAGATTCACCACGCTGTTGCCGGCAATTTTCTCCATATCCAGACTTGCCAGACATTGCAATACACTTGTGATCTCTTCATGACAGCGGAAATGGGAGGGATTCATACTCTGGGAAAGAAGATCGCCATTTTTTCTGCCGTCGGGAAGGGCTTTAAGTTTCTCCCCCCAGAAACGGAACTCACGGTAACACCACAAGCCTGCCTGATATTTGCCGCCTTTTTCATTTTCATATTTCCGGATACAGGTATAAAGCTCTTCAAAGATCCTTCTGCCCAGAAGCCGGGTCGCTTCTTTATTATCCCCCCAGTGGGAACAGAGAAGGACTTTTTTGCGTAATAATTCCCCTTTATCCCCTTCCCAGTTGTTTCTCACAGCCTGAAGCAGAGCAGATAAAGTACATATTTTCTTCTCAAAACACAACTCTTTTACGGCAAGAAGAGAGTCCAGAAAATCTGCAAAGAAACACAGAGAAACCGCATGGGGACTGTAAGTCTGCCCGCCGGACATAAAATCTTTGTGTGTTTCCATAAAGGCATCGGAACAGCCGGAATTCAGAGGGGCGGGGATCATTCTGCCATATTTTTTCCCGTTTCTCCCCTGCGTGGAAAGGCGGTCATGCAATACGGTAAGGGTATTTGCCATGATCTTATCATAAAATTCTTCAAATGAGGAAGCATTTTCAAGAGAGTGGAAAGAATAATGGAGTTTTTCCAATACTTCTTTGCTTCCGTTCTCATATATACTGCATTCCAGGATCTTTGCCAGATTGAAATATCCTCCTCCGGCATTGTCCTCTTTGCCCAATACGGCAATATCCCAGCATCCGGTACAGCAGTAGTTGCGGGCATCGGCAGGAGTTTTGCCGTCTTTTATAAGGGCAGGGATAAGGGAGTCATCGTTATTCAGAGTATAAATGCCTCTTCCTGCCAGAATATCGTCAGTAATGAGACGCAGATATTCCTTTGAAGAGTTTGCAGAAAAACGGCAGTGAGGTTTCGGGTAAACAAAATCATTTTCCCGGTAGGCTCGCAGAAAAAGAGAGGTGAGGGGATTAAATACCTCCTTTCCCTCTTCATCGCATCCGCCCAGCGTAAGAGTGATCTCATTTTCATGTTCGGAATATTGATTCACCATACTGTCATGGTCATAAAGACTGTCCGCTGCAAGGAGGAAACGGCTGATAAGATCGTATGCCTCTTCTTCCGTTATGCGTCCCTCTTCCAGATCTTTTTCATAATAGGAAACAAGCCAGGCATCCACTCTTCCGTAGCTGTTTGTACGCAAGCCATCCAGTTCCCCCATGATCTCCCGGACAAAGGCACAGGTATTGAGTGCCTCATAAAATGTTTCCGGTTTTTCCCAGGGAGCTCTTGCGGCACTTTCAGAAATCATCTGCATAAATTTTTTCTGTTGAGGACTCAAACCATCTTTTTCCAGATATTCCAGAGCCTTTTTCCGGTACTTTTCCTGTATGACTTTTACAGCATCCAATCCGGCGATCAGGGTCGTTACATACTCTTTTTCCTCCGGGGAAAGCTCCTGTGAAAGAAGTTCCACAGCCTCTTCCCGGATACCTTTGAACCCCTTTTTCAGTACAAGAGGTATGGGTGGAGCATGGTGGGCAAGATCGGTAAAAAAGTTGGAGGAGAGGAAAAAACACTCCTGTCTTGCAACGGTAAAGCGTTCAATATCCTCTTCCAGACCCTTTCTGAAAGCCATTTCCTGATGGACAAGGAGCCAGAGAGAGGCGGAGGATGAGTTCCAGCCGCCATTGCCCTCTATACCATTGTAGAAGGGGGAATCGGGAAAAAGGATGACTTCATGTTTCTCACTGATTTTTTCATACAGTTTCTTCCGCAAAGCAAGAGGAGAGGCATGGGGATTTTCTGCGGCAAAAGCATCCATATACTTTTCCACTTCCTCTTTCCGGGCAAGTCTTGCCTTATCCAGACATTTCTGCCCTCCGTTTTCACCGAAATAGCGGCGCAAATCCTTATGTAAAGCAATCAGTTCTTCTCTCATTCTGCCATCCTCACTTTCCGGAAAATCCGAAAGTATATTGGTTCTTTCATTTTCCCTTGCGGTTCAATATACACCCTGAAAACAAAAAATAAAATTCTTTTGTAAAAATATCCCTGAAAAATATTTGGCTTTTTTTTATTGCTGTGCTACATTACCCCCTGACGGACTGTTTATTCAACTCATTTCAAAAAGGAGAAAAAAATGAAAAAAAGCAATTTTCTGTATTCCGCGATCCTGTGTGCAGCTCTGTTCACTGTACCGCATTTTGTAAACGCTTCTGAAGAGGAAAAAGGTCCCGGTCACGAATGTACATCCTGGATGGTTTTCTCCGATCTTACCAAAAACAATACCAATTTTCTCCATAAAAACAGGGATGCCACAAGCAGAAATATTGCGGTACTTATGGGGAAGGAGGAAATTGCCGTTGTGGAAAAGAATTTCTGGGAAAACCTGATCACATTCTGGTCAGAAGAAACAAAAACAGTCAAACGCAAATGGGTGGGGTTGGGCAATTCCAGTGCGGAAGGTACTCATATAAGTGTCTGTATGGGAATGAATGCTTCCGGACTTGCCTGCGTTATGAACAGCGGGGAAACCTGTGTAGAAAATAATGATGACAAAACCAAAAAAGGTACACCCGCCATTTTGAAAGCAATTCTGGAAAGTTGCGATACTGCCAAAGAAGCCATTGCCAAACTGGATGAATTCCTTAAAGCAAAAGATTATTTCCATAAAAAGAAAGGTTCTATTTTCTTCTTTATGGATACAAAGGAAGGATATGTTTGCGAAATTACGGCAAAATTCAATTCTCCTCAAAAATACGACAACGGTTATGCTGTACGGGCAAATATCTGGTACAATCCCGGTATGATGCAGCGTTCCATAAGTCCTATCCAGTCCTATATCGGCAGCAGTGTGAGAGCGTTTGTTGCCTATACCACACTTAATAAAGCCTTGCAGAAAAATGGCAGGATCACTGTTTCTGACAGTCTTGCCCTTGCCCGTACTCATGTTGCCCCCGAAAAATCTCCCAATCCCAGAAGTGTCTGCTTCAAATATACCAATTCCTCCTCCACTCTGGTCATTGATAAAGAGTTCCCCGGAGTCCTCTCCACAGGTTATCACACAATCGGTCATCCCAGACACGGGATCTGCGTACCTGTTCCCATCTGCGTGGAAACACTGGATAAAAGGATGACCGATCTTTCCTGGAGCAAATTTGTCTGGGCAAGATTTGATAAAAAAGGTCTGGAAGCCCCCATTCCGGAAGCATGGCTCGCCTTTGAGAAAAAATCCTTTGCTGAATATGAAAGCACTCTTGAAAAGGCAAGAACTCTTTTGAGAGAGGATAAAAAAGCTGAAGCAGTAAAACTTTTGAATGACAAAGCTGCCGCCATCTGGAAGGAAGCGGCAAAGATCATGGGAATATAAGCAGAGGAACAGAAAAATGCTGAAAGAAAAAGATATATTTCCTACTTATCATCCGGAAAAGGAAGAGGGCGCGGGCCATGAATGTACCTCCTGGATGATTTTCTCCGACCTGACGAAAAACAATACCAATATCCTGCATAAGAACCGGGATTCCAAAAACCGGAATGTTGCCGTCCTTTCCGGCGGGAAAGATTCCGGACGCAAATGGATCGGGCTTGGCAGTAAAATCGGGGAAAAGGAACACCCCTGCATGGGGATGAATACTTCCGGTGTTGCCGGTGTGATGAACAGCGGTATGACCAGTATCGACAACAGCACCAATCCGGCGGGAAAAACCACTCCCGCCATGCTGAAAGTCATGCTGGAAGAAAGTGATACTGCCAAAGACGCCCTGGATATACTGCTTTCTCTTATCAAAGCTGAAGATTATTTCCACGGCACAAAAGGCTCCACCTTCTTCCTTATGGACACAAAGGAGGGGTATATATGCGAATTTACCGCCCATCATACCTCGGTACAGAGATATGACAGTAAATATGTTCTGCAAGCAAATATCTGGCACAATCCGGGGATAGACTTATATACGGAAGATCCTTTCATCCCTTATCTGAACAGCTGCGGAAGAGAGTATATCGGGAAAAACTTCCTCAATCACGCCTGCCGGGAAAAAGGCTGTCTTACCAGACAGGACTGTCTGGATCTTGCCCGTTATCCCCGTATGCCGGAAGATTCCCCCCTTGCCCACAGATCCATTTCCCATATTTATACCAATTCCAGTTCCACTTTTGTTATAGATCAGGAATTTCCCGATGTACTTTCCACAGGGTTCTTTACCATCGGACACCCCCGGCACACCATTTGCGTACCTGTTCCCGTCTGTGCGGAAACTTTCCACCCGAAAATGGTGGATGCCCCCCTCTTTACCTGGAGCAGTGCCTCCTACGCAAAGCAGGATATACGGGGATTTGACGCTCCCATTCCGGAAGAGTGGCTCGCCTTTGAAAAAGAGACATTTGCGGAATATGAGAGGGTTCAGGCTGAAGCCGGAAAACTTCTGAAGCAGGGAGAAAAGGCAGAGGCAGTCCGTATGGTGAACCAATTTTCTGCGCGTATCTGGGATGAAGCAGCAATCCTTATGAAAATCTGACAGTATTTTTTGCACTTATTTCCTGAAATAC
>JAFVRL010000107.1 GCA_017504325.1 Lentisphaeria bacterium
AAAAAACGGGAAATCAGGGATGGCGGAACCAAAAAATTTTGTTTTCAGTATTACGGAAGAGGATGCAGGAAAGCTGCGTTCCATTCTGGAAGAGCGTTCTTTTCTCCTTTCCCCTTTGCCTTATGCATGGTACAAAGGGGTCAAAGAAAAAGTCAATGTCACGGCCTATCAAAGCGGCAAACTTGTAGTTCAAGGGGCAGGGGCAGCTGAATTTGTGGAGTTTATCCTTGAACCGGAGATCCTGAAGGAACGCGCTTTCGGTGCCATGACGGAAAAGTTGGAAAACAAAGAGGAAACTGCCGGTTTTTCCGAAACTTCCTTTTCCCCTCATGCCGGTATAGACGAAAGCGGGAAAGGGGATTTTTTCGGACCTCTTGTTATTGCCTGTGCCTTCGTTCCTGATGCTGAAAAAGCAAAAATACTTCTGGACGGCGGGGTAAAAGATTCCAAACAGATCAAGTCTGATGCCGCAATACTGAAGATCGCCTCTCTCATCCGCAACACCCTGAAAGATGCCTGTTCCATCGTTGCCATCGGACCGGAAGCATACAATAATCTTTACGAGAGGATCGGCAATCTCAATCATCTTCTTGCCTGGGGACATGCCAAAGCATTGACCGCCATGCTGGAAAAACACCCTGAATGTAAAAAGGCTATCGGGGATAAATTCGCCGATGAAAGACTTGTCCGCAATGCCTTTGCAAAAATGCACCGGGAAGAGTTCCAGCTGGAACAGATGGTCCGGGCGGAAAGTGATGTGGCGGTTGCCGCCGCTTCCATTCTTGCCAGAGCTGAATTTGTCCGCAGGATCAAACTGCTGGAGGAACATACAAATATGACACTTCCCAAGGGGGCAAGCTCCATTGTGGACAGAGCCGCAAAACAGATCGCTGTAAGCGGCGGTGAGGCTTTGATGCGTACTGTGGCAAAAATGCATTTCCGTACCGCGTACCGTGCATTAGGGCTTCCTGAACCGGAAAGAAAGACTTTTTTCAGAAGATAAACATATTTTCCCTTGAAAATCAGGATCAAGGTATTATTTTATCTCTGTAGAAGCCATTTTTAAATGTATCTGCTGAATAAAGAGGGAGGGAACAATGGTAATTACTGATGTCGTACTTGCCGCCGGGGAAGGTTTTTTTTCTGCCGGATATGTAACAAAAGTTTACTGGGCGCTTGCCATTGCCGGAAGTATCCTTTTCGGTCTTACCCTGATTTTTTCCCTTGCCGGGGCAGGCGGTCTGGATGAGGCTGATTTTGATGTGGACAGTGCCGCCCCTGTTGAACATCCTGATACGGGAATGCTGGATTTCAAGATCCTTTCCGTGCGTTCCGTTCTTGCTTTTATGACCGTATTCGGATGGGGGGGAGTATTGTGGGGGCATCTGGGGCTCAAAGGATTTCTCCTTGCACTTTTCTGCGGACTTTTCACCATGTTTATGACTGCGTATCTGGTATATCTTGTCATGAAACTGCAGGGGGATGCCAATGTGAGAAGTTGTGATTTCATCGGAAAGGAAGGTTCTGTTTATGTGGGGATCCCCGGTGGAAATAAAGAAGAGGGGAAAGTAACAGTCAGTGTGGGCGGAGCAACCCATGAATTGAAGGCCGTTGCGGATGAAAATATCCCTTCCGGTACAGTGGTGAGGATCCTCTCTTCTGTCGGCAGCCGCCGCTATAAAGTGGAAAAAATATCCGGAAAGCAGGGTGAAAAATGAAAAACGGAAGCATTCTTATCGTCAACGGCAGTCCCCGTATGCAGGGGAATACCAGAAATATTCTCAAAACTCTGGAAAGTTCCTTTCTGGAAGAACCGGGAAACAAGGTGGAGTTTATTGACATCTGCCGCCACACGCTGAAGGGATGTGTCAACTGTGATTCCTGCCGGAAAAACGGCGGGAAATGTGTCCACGATGACGATACAAATCTTCTTATGGAGAAAGTTCTCTCTTCCGATGTGATCCTTTTCGGTTCTCCTGTTTACTGGATGGGGGTGACCGCACAACTGAAACTTCTTATTGATAAATTCTACTGCAAGGATCCGGTCATGCACGGATTGAAAAAGAAGATTGCCATTATTTCTGTCGGTGCGGCGGAACTTTCCGACGGACAATACGGCATCATAGAAGCGCAATTCAGAGAAATGGCGGAATTTCTGGAATGGGAGTTTGTTTTCAGCAAGTCCTTCGCCGCATGGAATGAAGGAGACTGGGGAAAAGATCCTGAAGAAGTAAAAGAGGTAAAAAGATTACGGGAGCTTTTCTGACATGATATGCTTTTTGTCAGGAAAGTTGTTTCAGTACCTCTTCATTGCAGGGCACTTCAACGGAATACTGTTTGCCCAGTCTGCATAAAGTCCCGGCAAAAAGATCCACTTCCGTGGGGCGGGAGGAAAGAATATCCTGCAGCATGGATGTCTTTGCCTGCGGCGGCATGGTCAGGATGACCTCCATGGCACTTTGTACCATTTTTTCCGTATCATTCACACCGGCTTTCACAGCCACTTTTACCGCTTCTTCCATCAGATGTTGTGCAAAATCAAGCATTTCCGGATTTTTCTGCAATGTGCCGTAATCCGCACGGAAAACGGCGGATGCCTGATTGACCCCTACATTCAGAACATATTTTTTCCATAAAGCACTTTTCATGTCGCCGGGAATCTCATAAGAGATGCCTGCACGGTCAAAAAGTTCCGCAACAGCAGATACTTCCGGAGATATAACATGATTTTCCTCTTTGCCGAAATAAAGTTTCCCCACCCCGTCGTGACTGACTCTTGTTCCTTCCCGGACACTGGCGTGCCCCAGAAAAAATCCATATAACGCTTCAGTTCCTGAAAATCTTTTCCGCAGACTTGCCGGAGCAGTAATGCCATTGAGCAAAGGCAGGATCAAGGTGTCTTTTCCTACGAAAGGAGCGATCATTTCCATAGCGGAATCAAAGCCGTGGGATTTGGTGGCAATAAGGATGAGATCCACTTTTTCACCGGTCGCCTGATCCGGAGAGATCCATTCAAAATCCAGTTTTTCCCCGTTAAGGAATACGCCATTGGTCTGATAGCGCAGCCGTCTTTTCTCATCAACGAGTATCCGGAAGCGGATACCGGGAAGATTCCGCAGAAGCGCAGCATATAATGTACCGATGGCTCCCAGTCCGATCAGGAGGATATTTCTGATTTTTTTCATTTTCCCTCTCTTGCAACTTCCTGGTGGAAAATTCATATTATGCGGAAAAATTACTTTTCCGCCTGTTTCTCTTCATC
>JAFVRL010000108.1 GCA_017504325.1 Lentisphaeria bacterium
ATCTTCATCATGCACATGGATACCCGGCACATATTCCGGATGTCTGTCCCGTAAAGCAAGGGCAGTACGGTTCAATCCTTTGATCTCTTCAAAAGTGGCAGGTCCCTTTCGCAGAACAGAACCGCACACTTTGGAAAAGCCGCATTTTTTCAATTCGGCAAAGAATTCCTCTTCACTTTTTGTCACCCCGTAGGCGGCAATGTTCACACTCTCATTTGTATCATCCGTAAAGGGATGGATATGTGCGTCAATTATTTTTCCCTGATACATTTTTTTCCTCCTTATGCTTTTTCCCAATGGAAAAGATCTTTATCGGAAAGTCCTTTCGACCAGTCAATGATCAATATTTTATCTGCACATTTTATTTTTACAATGTTGCCTGCAAGAAAATCATCTTTTTGCGTATTGCGGGCGTTTTTCAATACTTCCGGCATCATTTTTTTGTAGGCTTCCAGCCTGTTTGTCACAGGGGAGAGATCGTGCCTGCCCCCTTCATACCAAATGGATGTGATCTGTTTATTTTCTTTTTTCAGGATTTTTTCAAGTTTTTCCGCGTGCAGGGAAAAGGACACAGCTTCATCCATTGTCCCGGCATCAAGATAGACCGGACAGCGGATGGAAGAACAGTGTTCCGGAACATTGCGTACACTTTTTTCCGCTTCTGAAAAATCCCTCCCGGCATACCCGTCCAGTACTTCACCTTCCTCCGGAATGTGGGTAAGGGGACAGGATGCGTAGAGAAAAGCAAAGGTGGACGGGGCGAAAATACTGCTTAAAAGTGCAATATGTCCTCCCTGACTTCCACCATAAACAAAGATACGCTTCCGATCAAGAAATGGATAAAGATCAAGAAGAAAACGCAACGCATTAAGGCAGTCAAATGTCTGCATGAAACTCAAATCATAGGGCTGACTCCACCCTGCACCTTTTTCCGGGTCGAATGCATATCCGCTCATCCGGTATTCCGGGGCAACACACAGGAGATCAAAAGCATCACAGGAGTATTTCATCTTGTCAAAATTCTGATTGCGGGGATTGCCCCAGCCGTGGCAGAAAAGCATGATCCCGGTTTTTTCAGAAAGATTTTCCGGTATGCAGGCTGTGGATACGATTTTCTGTCCCGGACTGTTTCCGTTGACAGACAGAAAAGAAAATTCAAGTTCTTTCATGCTTGTCCTTAATTTTTTCTGCGGGTGAATGCCACCTGACCGATCAGAGGAGTCGTATCATTGATGGCAAGAAGATCCTGATGATACCTGGCTACTTTGTGGAAGGCTTCAATAAATTTATCCAGAATGGGGGTATCGCAATGCTTGAACCAGATATCGTTGATGACTTTATCATTGATCGTGGCTGTTACAGGCAATTCCCCTGTAAGTTTGGCAAGATCCACATCCTCCGGCAGGAATCTTGATGCCGTTGGTCTGCCTTCGCCAAATATGTCAAATGTGCTGAAAAGAGAGGATTTATGCAGGGGGAGGGCGGCACCGGGGATCACATAGGTATCACATTCCTGGGCGACTGCATCGGAGAAGGTCTTGTTGGAGACTCCGGAAAAGGCTTCCGCATCGTACATAAAGTGACTGGCGTACCAGCCGGCTTTGTCACTGCCCTCTTCCTGCGGATAGACCATTTTGAGTCCGGGAATATCCTTCACCCCGTTCCAAAAATATTTCATTGCCCTGTCGATCTCGGCGATTTCCGCCTCATATTTTGTCAGCTGGACAAGCCCCACTGCAGCAGACATCTGATGCATACGGTTTTTCACCCCGCCCACAGGCAGATTGAAGGTATCGGCAAACTCCTCCTTTTTGTAACATGCGGGGATCCTGTCATAGTGACCGAAACGGACTGCTTTACGGAAGATCTCTTCATCATCGGTAATGAGCATACCCCCTTCACCGATGGCAAAGGATTTGCCGGACATGAGGGACATGGCGGCAACATCGCCGAATGTTCCCAGCATTTTGCCTTTGTAATGCCCCCCCTGGGCGTGGGAAACATCTTCCATGACTTTAAGGTTATGTTTTTTGGCTATCGCCATGATCCTGTCCATATCGCAGGGGTAGGCTTTGTAATGGACGACTACAATGGCTTTGGTGCGGGGAGTGATGCGGCTTTCCAGACTTGCCGGATCCATCTGCAATGTAAAGGGATCCACATCACAGAATACCACACTTCCGCCAAGGTGAATGACGCCCAGACAGCTTGCCCAGTAGGTGAGGGCAGGGGCAATGACTTCATCACCGGGTCCGATGCCCAGACCGTAGAATCCGGCAATAAGGGCATTGGTTCCTGTATTGTGGGCAAGAGCATATTTTCTATTGTGCCATTTGGCAAAACCGTCTTCAAATTTCCGGGAAATATCACTTCCGGACATATTTCCATCCTCCAGAACCTGGAGGACGCTTTTTCTCATCTCATCATTGACAATGGGCCAGTGGATGAGTTTTTCCGGACACTTGTCAATAACAGGTGTCCCGCCGAGGATAGCAAGTTTGCTGCTCATAAAAATATTCTTCCTTATTATTAAAAAAAATGAGATTCATTAATGGACAAGTTTCAGTGCATTACCGGAATAGATTTTTTCAAGTATGCTTTCCGGAAGATCCAGAGAGTTCAAGAGTTCCTGATGCTTATTGTCAAAGCAATCTCTGGCATAAAGGAATCTGTCCTGAAATTCTGTGAGAAGTTCTTTGGTGAACTTTTTATCCCGGGAAAGAGCCATTCTTCCGGAACCTGCGGAAATATCGCAATATAAATTGGGATATGTCCTTAAAAGCCGTATGATTTCGCCGCCGGGGACGATGCCGTCTTTTTCCACATTGGGATAGGAGTTTGTTTTCCAGAGATCATCATTGGATATATGGATCCAGAAACCCGGAGCGTGACCCAGGAATATGGTATCGGGACACGCCTGCAAAACTCTTTCCAGAGTATGGATCGTTCCGCCGTACCATTCTGTCCACGGATCTTTGTATGTTGTCTGCCTGTCATAATCAAAGTGCATCGTTAC
>JAFVRL010000109.1 GCA_017504325.1 Lentisphaeria bacterium
ACCAGTAATTTTCTCTCCGAACCCCATTGACACACAACCATGATCCCTCTTCTTCCGGGCTTACGATATAAAGAAAGGGCATTTTGATATAATGGATCTTATTTCCTCTTTTTCTCCCGCAGATCCCATCCCCCAGCATAAGTCCCACAGCCCAGCTTACACCCGGAGCATTTCTTTTTCCATCTGCGGAGAGAACTGCTTTGGAAACAAAAAAAATATCCAGATCATCAAAATAATTCATAAAATGCCTGTTTTTGCGAAATATTACTTATTTTTGCGTCTTGTAAAAATTATGTTTATGGAATATAATATACACACAAACCCCACAAAAATCAACAGAGGAAATCCTTATGAGCGACAAAATCAAACTTGGTGTTTTAGGCTGCGGTCCCCGGGGACTTCAGATGGCGGCTATTGCGAAACTCATGCCGGAAAGATTTGTTCTTTCCGCTATGAGCGATCCGGATGAAAATGCATTGGCAAAAGCAAAGGCAAAATTTACCGGAACAGAATTTTTCTCTTCCTCCGACGATCTTCTGGAAAAGGCAAAAATCGATGCTGTCATTACCGAGATCCCACCTGCCATCCATACAGAATTTGTGGTGAAAGCTCTGGAAAAAAATATTCATGTACTGGGCGAGATCCCGGCGGTGGATTCCATTGAGGAAGGTGATTATCTCTGGAAAAAAGTCAATGAAAGCAAGGCTCTCTATATGTGCGCCTCCAACCCCAATTACCGGGCAAAGACTCTTTTCGGGAAAAAATTGAAAGAAATGGGACTTCTCGGCAAAATCGCCTACATCGACACCGAATATATGCATGATATGCGTAAATTCAAAGACGAATGGCGCAAAACTTACGAGTCCTGCCGTTACTGCACCCACTCTCTGGGGCCCATTCTGGCTCTTACCGATGGAGATGTATTTACCGATGTTTCCTGCATGAGTACCTATGACCGCATCGGCTGCGGAAGATCCCACAATGCCATGGTGGCGATCCTCCATACTGCCAACAATATGGTGGTGCGTTTCCTGACAGCCTTCGCCCTCCCCTATAAAGGCCCTGCCCATACAACAAGGATCCTTACCGACCGGGGGATCGTGGAATTGAGAAATGATAATGCAAGACTCTGGCTGGAAGGCCTCAATGAATTTTCTGCAAACAATGATTTTCTGGAGATCCCCTTTACTCCCGGCGGAGAGTCCAGACCTTCCGGCATGAAGATCATAGATGAGGATCTTTTCAGATATGCCCACTACGGCCACAATGGCAGCGACATCCTTATGATGGAGGATTTTGCCGATGCTGTACTCAACAACAAGCCCTCCCCCATCGGCATCAGAGAAGGTCTTGCCATGACTCTTCCCGGCATCTATGCGGCGCAATCCGCAAAAGAAGGCGGAGCATTGAAAAAGATCATCTATCCCTGGGATAAGGAATAAGGGAAACGTAAATAACAAAAGGGCTGCGGTGTACCGTTCAAGGTTACTGCCGCAGCCCCTTTTATTTTTATATCTCCGTTTTTCAGATCTCAAAGATCTCCACATCATCTATATAACAAACTCCCGGAACCTTTCCGGCAGGAGAGATCAATACCGAAAAGAAACTTGCTTCCGCAGGCGGGGCAAAAATGAATTGAGTTGCTCTTTTCCAACCATCGTTCAACGGTTCATCAAAAGAAGCACGCAGATTTTCCATGTGACTGCACCAGGAATTTTTCGCATTTCTCCACTGAACACTCATTACCGGATTTCCTTCCCCTTTGATAGAGGCACGAATAAGATAAGTCTTACCCTGTTTGAGTTTTATATTCTGAAGAAGCGTTCCTTTGGCAAGATTAATGGCCTTGATACAGCCGCTATTATTTCTGCCGCCATCTTTACTGTACTGGAAGGAGGCATTTTTACTGTCTTTGGGGAACCAGCAGCTCCATCCGGGTACATTTTTCAGAGTGACGACTCCCGGAGCAGTATCCTTGTTTTTGCTTTCCTTTACCTGGGAAAAATCCCCGTTGACAGCGATATTGTTTTTGGCTATCTTTCCTTTGTTTGCCCAATCCAGTGCGGTCAAATAGGGATTCTGTGCGTAAATAATGGCATCATAGATCCCCGGCAGAGCATTTTCCCAGTAAGGACCGCCATACTGCGGATAATTTTTCAGAGATTTTTCCGCCCATTTTTTATAAGGAATCTCATACCATTTTCTGGAAGAACTGAATGTCCATACATAACAATCGGAAAATTCAGCGGCAGCAACGGCGTTGGCACGGAAGTATTCCAATGCCGTCATATCTTTTCTTTTCAGGGAATAGATCCCGGAAGGGGTGATAAAAGCATCAATAAACAGCACCGGCGCAAAAAGGGTCTGGGAGCGCAGTTTAGCATGATTTACAGGATCAATAAGTCTTTTATAGCGGTTGGCACGGATGGCACGGAAACGGTTAAAGGAGATCTGTCCTTCATTGGCTTTGTAACAGTGATCTTCCATACCGTCATGGATCCTTGCTCCGGGAGGAAGTTTATCATAGATACCGTTGATAAAACCGGAAAGAAGTCCGGTATGGGAGATCATCAGTTTTTTCTCCAGCAATTCCGGTGTATGCTGACTCATGGCAGGATCCAGTTCCAGCCAGAAATAGGCAAGGATATTGATATTTTCGTACCCTTTACAGACAGCAGAGATAAATTCTCTTCCTCTCTGTCTTGCTTTTGCATAATCTTCCCGGAATGTTCTGCCCCTTTCCGGACGGTATTTCCAGTTCTGCAATCTCCAGTAATCCTCTATATCCAGAATGATCCCTTTCAGGCCGCCCTCTTTTGCCACAGAAGCAAGGATATTGAAGTTATGGCAGACTCCTTCCCAGAAAGCATCATCATACAGATCAAATTTTTTCTCGGCATCCAGAAAACCTGTTTTCAAAAAGTTATCGGTAAGTTTTGTGCTTCTGGTATTTTTCAAAGCCTTGATCTGGCTTGCAAAATATTCTTTCTTCATTTTCTTACGGGTAAACATAGTATAATTGGGCAGAATAAGTTTCCCGTTCTCATCTTTTACATTATCCGGCTTGATCCCGACTCCCCTGTGTGGAAGGGCTTTTTCGATCATTTTAATATTTGCGGCAAAAAAAGATACAGAGGGATCACACCAGCCGGTCTTGATAAATTTTGCATGGCTTGGCACGGTAAAAGAGTCCCCTGCCCATAAAAC
>JAFVRL010000110.1 GCA_017504325.1 Lentisphaeria bacterium
AGTAGGTATAATAGTTTAAGAGATTATAAATTTTGTATCCTTCTCCAAGATAGGTGAAAACGTTGTTTTTTCCACCGTTTGCATAAGGTACCCAGAATTCTATTTCGATGCTTTTATCAAGCTCGACCGCTTTTTTCCAGTCGGTATCACCGCTTCGCAAAACGTCGTCGTTCCACATTCTTACAGAGCTGTATCCAATTGAGCGCATATGCTTTGCGATATCGTTCATATAGAGAAGAAAAGCATCGTATGCAACGGCATTTTTTCTGTATTGCGGAACAGGCGGGATATCCGCCATGGCAGAAACGATCTGCAATTCCTCCGGATGTTCCAGAAAATGGATACACTCCCGGACCCGCTTTTCCAATATACTTGTGGAAGCGGGGCGTCCGGCAGGATCTTTTTTCATCATATCATTGATCAAAGCAAGAAAAGGAGCAGAAAGATCCTTTCTGTAATTTTCCAGAGGTACAGGCTCTTCCCGCAGAACTTTGAGCATGATCTCAAAAGGCGTTCCGCCACCGAAGGGGACATGACCGCTTGCCGCATGATATAAAGTTGCCCCGAGACAGTAAATATCTGAACGGATATCCACATCATGGGCACTTTCACATTGTTCCGGCGACGCATAACTGGGAGTCCCGATAGAGGTCTGCGCCATCGTCAGAGTGATCTCCCCCTGCTCTTTGTCACTTTCAGCCTTGGCAACTCCCAGATCCATGAGTTTGAGCGTTCCATCCCCGCTGAACATGATATTGGATGGTTTGATATCCCGGTGAACAACTTTTTCCGCCTCCAATGCAGAAAGAGCAGAAGCCATGTCCAGTGCCATATCCAGCAATTCCCTTTCGGAAAGCACCTTTTCCCTGGCGGTTTCCAGAAGACTTTTTCCATCCAGATATTCCATGGAGATGAAAAGATAACCTGTTTGAGCATCACTGCCCACATCATAAACGGTCACGATATTGGGATGCTTGATCTTGTGTGTGATCTTTGCTTCCCGGATGAAGCGTTTGAGAAAATGGGGGTTACTGTCATAAAAGGAGGGACGCATAAGTTTCAGTGCGCACAATCTCCTCAAAAGCAGATGTTCCGCAAGATAGACTTCCGCCATACCGCCCTTGCCAAGCAAACGGATGATCCGGTAGTTATCGAAATATTCTCCGTCAGCAAAGATCTGCGGTTCTTCATTGCTTCCGGTATCTTCTTCAAAAACAGCGGTACTGCCTTCTGCCATAAGGGAAGTGGTCTCCGGCAGAAAACCGAATTCACAATGGGGACAACTGATCGCGTTGCCATCAAGCATTTCCAGCGGCACAGCCAGTTTACTGCGGCAGGATGGACAGAACATCATAGCAGAAAAATCATTGCAATGCGATTCTTTTCCGCAACCGGGACAGACAATGCGTTCCGGGATCTCCCCTTCCTGCTGAAAAGGGAAACGGTGTGCGCAATGAGGGCAATCCAGAATCAAGCTGTTCATGGGTTATTCTCCATCAAATTACTGCGTATGCTGTCGATCGTTTCAAGAAGCTCCCGGTAAGAGGATGGTCTGCGGGAAGGCTCTTTCTGCATCATCCAGCGGATAAGTTCAATACAGTCCCCGCTGCAATAATCAGCAAGCATCTGGTAGGACGGGGGAGAATTTTTCAAGGTATTCTCATAGACAATCCGGCTGGACCTGCCGTCAAAAGGAGCTTTCCCTGTAAAGAGATAACAAACAGTTGCCCCCAGCGAGAATATATCGGAACGGAAATCGGCATATTTGAAGTTGCAGTACTGCTCCGGACTCATAAAACCGGGCGTACCCAGCCCAGCTTGTTCAATGGTGATCTGGGAACCAAATTCATCCATCGTACTTTTGGAAAGTCCGAAATCCAGGATGCGGATATGCCCTTTTTTGTCCAGCATGATATTATCCGGCTTGATGTCCCGGTGTGCAATGGAAAGATTATCCCAAGCATAAGCAAGAGCCAAAACAGCCTCCCGTAAAAAGAGCAGAACAGTTTTTTCATCAAATTGATACTTTTCCCGCAGTTGGGAAAGATTTTTTCCATCCACATATTCCAGTATGATATAACTGCCGTCGGCATCACTCCAGCTGTCCAGAAGTTTCACGATCCGCGGTTCCCGGATATTCCTCAGGATCTCCGCCTCCCGCAAAAAGCGTTTGAACATTTGCGGGGAAGAGGCATCCCGCAGGATCTTCAGGACATAACGTTCCTGTGTATTATCCAGCGGGTGACAGAGGAAAAGATCTCCGCATCCGCCGCCCCCCAGGCGGTTGAGTACCCGGTATTTTCCGCCGAGAACAGTACCGGGTTCAAAAGTATTGCAGATGACTTTTGAAAATCCGCAACGGGGACAGATATAGGTGGAAGCGGCAGGAGACTGTACCATTTTAACATTGCAAAGAGGACAAACTGTCAGATCCCGTTTGCCGGGTTCTGCTCCCATTACTACAGTTTTATCGCTCATTGCCATAATTTTCTCCGGAAAAACATTGCCGGATGCCACAGTAAAAGTATGCGTAAAATTTTCCGGCAACACTATAGATACCACATTATAACTCTTCAGTATGTAATAAAATACAATCAAAAAATTTATTTTCAAGTGTGACTATTTAAATTAAGCCGTATTTTTCAGTCATTTCACTTTATTATACCCGGAAAATCTGTAAATGAAAAATCATTTTTTCCCGGAGAGGAAATAATTTTTTCAATAATATATTTGAAATTATCCGATAAAGGCATATATTAATGTGGTCTGGAGATTTCGGGGCATAGCGCAGTTGGTAGCGCGCTTGCTTTGGGAGCAAGAAGTCGCGAGTTCGAATCTCGCTGCC
>JAFVRL010000111.1 GCA_017504325.1 Lentisphaeria bacterium
GTATTTAAAATTACTTACGGCCTCTTGCCAAGGTCGAAAAAGTGTATAAAGGAGACTGGAAAAGTCTTCCGGCGAACATCCGGCTTCTTTCCATGAGAGAGCATCCGCAAGGATATTTTCTGCGGCTTTGTGAAACATGGGGGCAGAATGCTTCCGTGTCCTTCCCGGAAAAATACATGATGGCGGATGCTTTGGAAAATGTCAGTGGCGGTACAGAAAGCACCCCTGTCAGATTTCAGCCTTTTGAATTGAAAAATATTGTCCTTGTGAAGAAATGATGTTAAAAGTGACCGGAAGATATTATGAGAGGAGGTGTTTGGCTCCCATAATATCTTTTCCGTCCTTCTGAATCAGTGTTCAACGGAACTTTTCTTTTGTCATTAAAAAATAAAATATGTTTACTTTTTTTACCGGGAAACACATTTTTTTAATAATGATCTGATTTGTCACGGTTGCTCCCTGAATGGAAAAATATCCCATTTGACTGCATACAGGACAGCGCATCCTGCAAGGTGATAAAGAGGCTTTTGCAAGAAGAATTTTGTGTTTCCCGGAAAAGCCTTCATGGTATTTTGTTTCTTCCGTAAACGGTTCATCCCCTTCATACCATTCATGGAAGAAGCCGCAATAATTGCAATTAAAGACTTTCATATCCCCCTCCTTTTGTTGAAAGTAATGGGGACTATACTGTTGTTTTTTTATTTTTCAAGTCCCGTTTTTTTGTGTAATGTAAATGAAAAAGCATTTGAATGGCAAAAAAAGATGAGATTATTTTCTGTTAAGGAAAACCTTTCTTGAATTTTCTTTGTCTGAAGGTATATTATTTTCAAAAAAAATGATTTTTTTACATTGAGGAATCTTTATGAATGTATGTGAAAAACTTTTGAACAGGAAAAAGGAAAAGCGTTCCTTTTATCTTGCAATTTTTTTCGGGGCTCTTCCGGGGGCGGCTTTGCTGTTCATTGCAGGGATCCTTTTTCTGCGTCAAACAATTCTTCCGGAATATGAATGTAAATATCCCTTTGAGGAAACTGTAAAACTTTTTCAGCAGAATGCAGCGGAAAATCCCTCCTGGATCTGCCGGAAAGTCCAATGCGGGATGCCGTACATGAAAGAAGGGGAACGTATTGCTGTTTTTGAACTCTGCAACAGCAAATATGCCGCAAAACTGCTGAAAGATCCACAAAGCCGGAAAGCTGGCAGTATGATCCCCTGCAAGGTGGCAATTTATGAAAAGAATGGAAAAGTATATCTTGCAAGGTTGAATCTTGCTTTGTTCACCCGTCTTGTGGGGGGGAATATGGCGGAGGTTTTCCATAATGACATCATTCCGGAGCAGAAAGTTATGCTTCACGGACTTCTGAAATAATAAAGGAGTTTTATATGAAAAACAGGATTTCCCTTTTTTTAACGATCCCCGTTTTTTTCTTTTCTTTTATTCTTTCCGCAGGAGTAAAGGAGGATTTGAAAGAGATCAGAAAATTATATTACAGCAGAAATTATAAGGAGGCAGCTCTCCTTTCTTATAATACCCTGAAAAAAATGGCGAAAGACTCTGATGAGGTGCTTGCCGGGGAAATTTACCGTTTCGGGGATGTTTCTTACGCCTGTCTGGGAAAATATGGGGAACAATCTTCTTTGCAGGATTTTGTGATGAAGAATTTTCCGGAAAATCTTTCCGTACTGGAAAATCTCAATAACGGATTTTCCTTTGGGTATATACTTGATGGTAAACTTGTAAGGGGTTATCCCCGGGGTGTCAGGGCAAAAAGTGTCAATTTGCAGGAATATGACAGGATACGGCTTTTGCAGCATCTTTACAAAGCAAAGAAAAAGTTTGACCATTCCGATCCTGCTGCCAGAGGAAAATATTATGCCGCCCTCACGCTTTTTCTTGCAAAAGAAAGAGGGGAAACATGGAAAAACCAGAATCTTACAAGTCTGACAAGTGTTCCGGATTATAATAAGATCTCCTCTTACTCTTATTCTCCGCCTCCGGTGGATAAAAATGGAGATCCTCTTTTATATAAAGTCCCCTCTTCTTTTGAATCTGCCGCCAATGACGGGGAACGATTGCGTTACTGCTGGGAGATGATGAAAAAAGCTCCGGAAAACTCTGCCGTTTACAAGCAGGCGTTCCGGGATTTTGCCAATTTTCTTTATAAAGAATTTGATTTTTCCTTTCTGGACGATCAGCTGAAAAATGAGTATTACAACTATGAGGAAAATATAGAAAAAATCCGTTCCTTAAAGGAAAATGAATCCATTTGCCGTCTTGCTTCCGGGGTGAAAAAGATCACGCTTCCGGAGGAGTATAATTATATCCGGCTTTTCCGGGAGGCGGGGGAAGATGTTCTGCTTGCCCGTATTTTTACCTCCCGTTTGCAGTTGGATAAAGCTGTGGAACATTATAAAAAGGCATTGAAAAAATCTCCGAAAAATAAAGATATACTCAAAGAGATCAAAAATATAACCGGTAATCACGCTATGCTCCTTCCTGTAAAAATGAGTGTGGAGGGGGAGAAGGCGGAAGTAAAATTGATTTACCGCAATGGGGAAAGTGCTTTTGTTACGGTAAGGGAACTGGATTGGAAAAAGTTGTATGAGACCTTTTTAACAAAACGCTCTCTTGTAAATGAAAAAGTACCTTACGATCTCTATTCCTTCATGGGATACAGTTACTGGCACAACAATAAAAGTCACAATTTGCGTACCGAAAGCCCCTGGAAAGAGTTGGCGGAAGGGAAAATCGTTGATTCTTTTGAGATGAAACTTTACCCCCGCAAAGGCCACTTGAATACCGGAACAAAGATCCCCCTTGCCAAAATAAAGAAGGCGGGATTTTATCTTGTTACGGTGAAATTGAAAAATGGGACAGAATGTGAAACTCTTTATTGTGTGACCAAAGGCACTCTTTTATCCATCAATGGCAAAGCGGGAACAAGGATCATTTTCTGTGATGCAAAAACGGGTAAAGCACTTCCCGGAAAGAAATTCCAGCTTTATTCATACAGAAATTTTTATGCACGAAATCCAAAAGATGTGAAAAAGTATGGTTCAAGAAATAAGATTTTTACAGAAAAAAAGGAATTTACAACTGGAAAGGACGGTTCTTTCATCATCCCCCGTATGAAGGAAAACAGCAGTTCTTTTCTTGTTTCCTTTGATGAAAAATATCCTCTTATTATGCGTGTAAATAATGTAAACGGCAACTGGTATTTTTCCAATTTCCCGGAAAGACGCCGGGTGTTTTTTATTACCGACCGTCCCATTTACAAGCCGGGGGATACGGTATATTTTACAGGTTATGTAAGAACCCCCTCTTATACGGAAGAAAAAACTTCAAAAATCCCCGGAAAATATGCTGTTTCCCTACGGGACGCAAGAAATACAAAATTATATGATAACGCTCTTTCCGTGGATGAAAAAACTTCTTCCTTTACCTCTTCCGTGAAGATCCCGGAAGATGCCCCGCTGGGTATATACCGTATCTGCGGGA
>JAFVRL010000112.1 GCA_017504325.1 Lentisphaeria bacterium
ATGCCGTATTACAGCATTAATCTGCCCTGTAAGGGCAAAAGGCTCTGAAAGAGCCGTAGGAAAAAAGGCTGGGGTAAGGAACCTGTAAGTCCCCCGCAGCCCCAGTATATATGTAAAAAAGAGGTGCAAGCTCTGTAAGAGCGGCAGAGTTTGACCGTATTTTTATCATCTGCCGCTCTTACAGAGCTTTTTGTGCCTTCATCACTGAATATACCGGATATTGTGATTCATACGGAATTACGGGATAGCTGTGGAATGACTTTTGAAAATCCCTCTTAAAAAAATGCATTTGCTTTTTTGATTTTCCGGTGTATATTTAACCACAGGGGGATTTTATAAATTCCGCAAGTCAAAAAATATTGTTTTGCAGGAAAGGAGTACAAAAATGAAAAATGGCATGTCTCAAGAGGAACTTAATCTGAAACGGCTTTCCAAATCGTCTATTCCCATGAATTTTGTGAAAAAAAATGAAGGACAATGGGATCACGCAAAATGGCTTGCTTTTCTTGAATACCTGAAATCCAGAAATTATTTCCCTATTGATACAGATCAGGTGGGCTTGATCCTTGAAAGTAAAAAAGCAAAATATCTGGAAAATTTGAAAAGTGAATAAGGATGGTAAAGCCGGATCGGATATCTGAATTTACCGATACTAAACAGGGCTGCCGCAGAACCCGGGAAAAGGTTTGCGGCAGCTTTCTGTATTTTACGGCAGTATTGCTTTATTTTTTCTTGCTTTTACTGCTTTTAGCCGGAGCGGTTTTAGCCGTACTTTTGCTTTTACTGCTTTTAGCCGGAGCAGCTTTTCCGGTTTCTTTTACCGGAGCAGCTTTTTCCTCTTCCAGACTCGGGAAAGGGAAATCTTCATCATCCAGATCTCCCAGTTCCGCTTCCAGTTCCTGACGGATCTTGCGGGGTTTCTGGAATTCCACTTCCTCTTCCGGATCATCAAGAATATCATCATCTTCCAGATCGAAATCATCTACGAAATCAGGTTCGTAATCATCATCTTCCATGGAATCTTCAAATTCCTTGGCATAGATATCTTCTTCCGGTTCTTCGATCACATTTCTTGCAGTAATGCTCGTACCGCATTCCGGACAGCAGCCGTCTTCAGCCTCCACAAGTTTTTCACTGATCTCAATGTCGCAATAAGGGCAGATTATAACCATTTTTTTCTCCTTTCCCGGATAACTTCTTCCGGAAAAATTCCATATGTTTCATTCTGAAATAAGACTTAATTTCCGCTTTTGATGGATTCCAGATACTCTTTGATGGCGGAACGTTCGATCCTCCAGAGTTTCCCGATCTTTACAGCACTCAATGCGCCGGAACGCAAAAGCGCGTACATCTTTGTTCTGCGTACCTTCAATGCCGCCAGTGCTTCATCAAAAGTAAGCAGTTCCGATTCATTCCCGCTGAGAACCGTTTCCTGCTGGACCGGTGCCTGACGGGGCGGCAGTTCCGGTACTTCCTGACCGTTGGCAATGGCTTCCGCCCTGGCAAGGAGACCCGGCTGCAGCCGTTTGGAGGCAACAAAATCGTATTCACTTCTCAATACAACATAATAGCCGGTATTTTTCAATCCTGATGCGGTCGTCACATAACTGTCCGCATTGCGGTTCATGGATTTCAAAAGGATCGCTCCGTCACTGCGAATGGTATAAAGACGCACAAGCGGGGCATCATCTTTGCGTTTCACAAGGATATAATCTCCGTCGGATACGGGGATGTCCTCCGAACAGAAGACCCTGGCGCCGGGAGGGATGACCGGATCGCCTCCATTGTCCTGGATCTCCATTGTAATGATTTCCTGTTCTTTCTGGATCATGTTGTCCTGTTCTCCATAATTTGGGATGTTTTTTATATTTTGCCCGTAATATACACCGTAAAAGAGAAATAGCAAGTTATTTTCTGCCGTTTGATGTCATTTTCAGCCGTTTTGACAGTGAAAACAGGATAAAATCACTTTTCCGGGTTTTCTCCGCCGTTCCCGGCTTCTTTTTTACAAGGCTCTATGACAAGTTTATCGGCGATCTCCGGAAAATCCGACTCTTCACAGACGGTCATCCAGGGGAATTTTTTTGTCAATGCCGCTGCAAAAAGTCCCTGACCGCATTTCCCGAGACATCTGCCGGAAGGAGAAAAAAGATCCACATTCTTCAGACCGCAGCTGGGGGAACGCGCTTTGAAAATAAATGCGGCAATATCTATTCTTTCCAGAAGATGCAGTTCCACATCGATCCAATCCAGCAGCTCATCGGTTTTATCTTCCCCCGTTTCGATCACTTTGATCCTTGTTCCTCTGGGACTTGCTTCAAGCCGCATCGGAGGCCGGGGAACTCCAAGTCCGCAGCCGTATTCCGGACAGATGGGAATAAGTTCCACTTTGTCCTTCAGTAATTCATAGATCATGGGAACGCCTTTCGGCTCTCCGTTGTAACGGTAATTCAACCCGAGAAGACAGGCACTTATTCCGATTTTCAGTTTTTTTCTCATTCTTCCTCTTCTCCATTGAGAAAAGTATTTTCAAGTCCGTCTGCTCCGGAAGAGGGACCAACCATCACGATACATTCCCCCTTCCAGTTTCTCTCCTTTGTCTGTTCTATCACTTCTCCGAGAGTTCCGCGCAGCACCTCTTCATGGACTTTGGTTGCCTCTCTCACTACCGCGCACAGGGTATCTTCCCCCATGACAGAGGCAAGTTCTTTCAACAGTTTCGCCACACGGTAGGGCGATTCAAATATCACAACACTTTTTCCTTCAGAAGCGATCTCTTTTATGGCGGCACTTCTGCGGCCGCTTTTTACGGGAAGAAAACCGTAAAAGGCAAAACGGTCCGAGGGCAATGCCGATGCCGCTACTGTAAAGGTAAGAGAAGAGACTCCCGGAACGATCACAGGTTCGATCCCGGCTTTTACCGCTTCGCGGACAAGCAGAAATCCGGGATCGGCAATACAGGGCATTCCGGCGTCGGTAACAAGTGCCGCCTTCTCTCCGGCAAGGACTCTGCCGATGATGAGGGAGGCTTTACCGTGTTCATTGAAAATATGATAGGATTCCAATTTTTTATGGATCTCAAACTTATCCAGAAGGATCCGTGTGCGTCTGGTATCTTCGGCATAAATCACATCACACTCTTTCAATGTATTGAGAGCGCGTATGGTCATATCTTCCAGATTGCCGATAGGAGTGGCTACCAGATAGAGGGCTCCGTCAGCAGGGGAATTTCCTTCGCGGGACATAATCATTCCTGTTCTGTTGCTCAATAAATAGATCAAGGAACCGGGAGGAGCTTCTGCTGTCTCCCGGTCATAAAAAAGAAGGTCTTAATTTCCGCCTTCCCAATAGATCGTCTTGTTTTTTTCCAGAAGAAGTCCCACCTGATCCAGGTCAATGGGGGTATATCCTTTTACTTCCAGCATCGCACAAAACATAAGCCAATCCTGATGATTCCATTCGCCGTTATGGGCTTTGACGAACTCCATGGGCAAATCGGTTTTAGCCAGTCTCTGGAGATTTACTTCTGAATTTGAAGGCATGGGCACTCCTCTTATCGTTTGATTGCAACCGTGTACTTCATTTGTATATTAATATAGCATACATAATTTTTTTTTCAATACAGGAAATACGGAAATACCGGGAAGTCCGGAAATAAAACACAGATATCCCATAATTTTTCAAAAAACAGGTATTTCCGCCATATTTGATCGGAAGAAAATTGTTTTTTAAGAAAGTGATTTTGTCAGATTTCCATAAACAGACAGTATGTATAAAATATCATATCAGCAAATAAAACAGTCCCGC
>JAFVRL010000113.1 GCA_017504325.1 Lentisphaeria bacterium
CATCCCCGAAAAGAATACAGGTGGAACGGTCAGTCCAATCGGTTATGGAGGAAAGTTTTTCTGCACCCACCACAAGGGCATAACGGTATTTCTTATGCGCCTTGAGCATGGCATTGGCAATCTCTATAGAGTAAAGAAGTCCGGAACAGGCTGCAAGGACATCATAACAGGCGGCATTGTCTGCCCCCAGTTTTTTCTGAAGCATACAGGAGGTACTGGGCAGAGGTCTGTCCGGAGAAACCGTGGCAACGGATATAAGATCAAGATCGGCAGGCTGGATCCCAGCCATATCCAATGCTCTTTTTGCCGCTTCCAATGCAAGATCGGAGGTAAGTACATCTCTTTCCGCTATTCTGCGTTCAGAGATCCCGGTGCGGGTACGGATCCATTCATCATTGGTCTCCACCATTTTTTCAAGGTCAAAATTGGAAAGAGCTCTGGGGGGGACATAAGAACCCGTACCTAAAATCCTGATAGCCATATTTTCCGCCGTTCCGTCTTTCTGTGTTCAAAATTGTTTCTTCATTTCCGGGAACGCTTCCGGAAATATTTTCTGTTCTGCACAGGCACTCAAAAAGATATCCCGGAAATCACAGACCGCCGGTCTTCTCCAGCATGGGAGCCCATTTTTCAGCATAGACCTCTTTTTCAATACCGCACTCATAAATGCGTTTGGAGATCTGTTCCGGTACATTGGCAATTGCAAATTCATTGGCGACACGGATGGCATTGCGGATCGCTTTGGGGGTGGAGGACCCGTGACCGATAATACAGAGTCCGTTCAAACCCAGAAGCGGCGCACCACCGTATTCTTCAAAATTACTTACCGCTTTGATTTCGCGGAAAGCATCTTTGGCAAGCAAGGCTCCCGTCAGCCGCAGAGCATTTTTCCGGAACGCCTTGTTGATCCACTGGAAGGTTGCCATGGCCAGACTTTCAGCAGATTTGAGAAGTACATTCCCCACAAATCCATCACAGACCACTACATCACAACCGCCCATGAATGTATCATGTCCTTCCACATTACCGATGAAATTTATAGGCATTTTGGAAAGGATCTTGAAAGTAGCTTTTGTCAATTCATTGCCTTTGGCATCTTCTCCACCAACGGAGAGAAGTCCGATTCTGGGGTTTTTGATCCCCAGACCGTACTGGGCATACAGTTCCCCCATCACTGCAAACTGTGCGAGGTTCAGGGGGGTGCAATCCGTATTGCCGCCGGCATCAGCAAGGATCCATTTGCCCGTTACATTGGGCATGATGGAACCGATACAGGGACGGTCCACGCCGGGAACCATCCTCATTCTCACTTTGGAGGCGGCGACTGCCGCCCCTGTGTGTCCGGGGGAAACTACACCGTCAGCCATCTTCTGGGCGACCAGAGTGGCACAGACGGTAATGGAAGAGTTTTTCTTACTCTTGATAGCGGTTGTGGAAGGTTCCCCCATCTCCACAACCGTTTCCGCATGAACAATCTTCAACCGGTCGGATTCTTTGACACGCATTTTCTCCATGTAATAGGCAAGTTTCTCTTTATGACCGACATAAAGGATCTCTACATCCGGATACATATCCAGAGCTTCGACCACTGCCTCCAGGGAAGTTGCCGGGGTGAAATCCCCGCCCATGGCATCAACTGCGATTCTCATGACCGGCTGAAATCCTTACTTGGGCTGTTCAACGGTGAGGACCTGCTGACCTTTATACATACCGCATGCTTTGCAGACAGTATGGGGGGCAACAGGGGCTCCGCACTCTTTGCAGAAAGTAGCCTGAACGCCTTCGTAACGGTTGTGAGCCTGACGCTGACGGCGTTTCATCTTGGATGTTTTTCTTTTGGGCATTGCCATGATTATGTTCTCCTTATATTTAGGTTAATCTCACTGTATTCCGGGTGTTGTGCAACACCCGCCATTTCCTTCAAAAGATCCCGTGTCAAAAACACAAAAAATCCTTCAGGAGCAATTACTATAGCATACTTTTTGTTTTTTTCAAATCCGGTTTGCTTTTTTTCTCCGGTTCAAACTCAACTTTTAAATAAAGTACACTGCTGTTTCTGATGAAAATACCCGGACTGGATGATCCGGGTATCTTCAGAAATTGCCGTTTCAATACTTTTTATTTGGCAAGTTTGACCGCAATGAATTCATCTCTGCGGTTCTGGGCATGCGCCTCTTCATTTTCACCCTGAACAGCGGCTTTTTCTTCGCCGTAACTCAAAGTTTTGATTCTGGAAATATCAATTCCGGCACCTACCATCATCTCCTGTGCGGCAAGAGCGCGGCGTTCTCCCAGTGCGCGGTTGTATTCAGCCGTACCGCGGCTGTCGCAATTGCCTTCGATGACAACGCCTGTTCCGGGATTTGCCTGCAGATACTTGATGACGGCATCTACTTTTGCCGCTTCATCGGGATCAACGATAGACTGGTCGAATTTGAAATAGAGAGGCTGGAAAGCCACACCGGGAACGGGAGTACCGAAGCCGTCATAATCATTGACGCCGGCTCCTTCCTTGTATGTTCCGGGATTTGTCATTCCGGCAAGGTCGTTATTCTGTCCGGCATTTGCTGCTGCCGGCGGGGGAGTTCCGCCTTGAAGCTCAGCTTCACCTGCGGCGGGAGCGGGTTCTGCGACAGCCGGGGGAGGAAGGTTCTGGGTATTTTTTACTGCTCTTTTGTAGAACGGTCTGGCGGTTTCATCACCGGAAAAATAGGCGCAGCCGGTTCCCAGTGCAGCGATAACGGCAGAAGAAGCTGCCAACAACATCAATTTTGTCCATTTCATTTTGAATATCCCCTTTTTTGGTGTAAAAAAAACTTGTTTACTATAAAAATAA
>JAFVRL010000114.1 GCA_017504325.1 Lentisphaeria bacterium
GAAAGTAAATTTTTTTTCAAAATTACCCTGAAGGATATATTTTTTATGAAGATTCTTTCCAGAAACAGAATGGCTGCCGGTAAATTCCTGGCATTGGATTTGATCGAGTATGAGGACAATAAAGGAATCGTCCGTAAATGGGAAAGCGTTTCCCGTACCGGATGCGGCGGAGCTGTGGTGATCATCTGCCGTCTTGTTCCTTCTGATGAGGTCGTACTTGTAAAACAGTTCCGCCCCCCTGCCGGAAATATCATGCTGGAATTTCCCGCAGGACTTGTGGAGGAAAAGGAGGATCCCGCTGTCGCCGCCGTCCGGGAATTGGAGGAGGAAACCGGTTTCAGGGGAAAAGTAAAAAAGATCCTGCCTCCTTCCTACAGCTCCCCCGGATTGACCTCTGAACAGGTGTTCTGGGCAACCATGGAGGCAGAGAATACCCCGGAAAATGAAAGACATACCAATTTCGATGAGTCGGAGGATATTGAAACGGTCACGGTGAAACGCGCTGAACTTTTTGCCTATCTGGAAAAGGCGATGAAAGAAGGCATGCTCATTGATTCCAAACTTTTTGCCTATGCCGCAGGATTATCAGATTGAAAGGAACTGAAAAATGCGAACATACGACGGCCCCGTTATTGATGCCCATATCCACCCTTTTATTGATACAAAGGACTTTATCGGAAGATTCGGAATCCCCGCAACGCTGGAGGAGATGGCTTCCACCCTGAAAGCAAACGGTTTCACCCGGGCTTGCGGATCGGTGATCGAAAGAAAAAAGGCGGAAAGTTTTGAAGATGTGAAAAAATTGAACCGTATGGCATTACAGGCAAGGGATCTGTATAGAGATCTTTTCATCCCCGGGATCCACGTGCATGGAACTTTTCCGGAGGAATCCGTACAGGAACTGGAATATATGTATAAGGAACACTCTGTCCGCTGGATCGGGGAACTTGTTGCCCATTCCCTGGGGACGGGGGCGTATGATTCCCCCGGGATGTTTGCCATTTATGAGACAGCCGTAAAACTGGGGGTGCCGGTAAATATCCATTGTGCTGATCTTGCTGTCGTGGAAACTGTAGTAAAGAATTTTCCCAATTTGAACGTGGTTCTTGCCCATCCGGATGATGCGGCTTCTTTTCTGGAGAGAAGCGGACTTGTCAGCCGTTATAAAAATCTCTTCCTGGATATTTCCGGAACCGGACTTTTCCGCTGGGGGATGCTGAAATACTGTGTTAAACTTATGGGGCCGGAAAAGATCCTTTTCGGTACGGATTTCCCCATCTGCAATCCTGCCATGTATGTTGCCGGAGTTCTGGCGGAAAACCTTTCCCCTGAAGAAAATCATCTTATTTTTGCCGGAAACTTTTTGCGTCTGACCGGAATGACTTTATAAGAAAGGATCGTGTATTATGAACAAAAAAACACCTTTTACAGTAGTAAATACTCACATTCTTCCTGAAGTGCGGGAGTGTGATCTGGAGCAGGAAAAGTATGCTGATATGGCAGATTTTTCTCTTGAGATCCATGGAGAATTCCCCAAAGGAAGTACGCTTTTGAAAAAACTTTTTGCCTTCCGGGAAAAAGAAGGTTATCCCTTTATTGTGGAAAAATGGGAAGATGCCCCTTCGGAAGAAGGGTATTGCTGGGAGATCACAGAAGAAAAGGTTATTTTGAAAGTTGCCTCCGACAGAGCCTTTCTTCATGCCTGCCGTACTTTGAAGCAGTTTCGCAACGGTTCCTTCATCCCCTGCGGAAAGGTGGAGGACTATCCGCAGATCTCTATGCGTGGATTCCACACAAATCTTGCTTCCTGCCGTCAGTTTGAAGGCGATGAGGTGCGTTCTCTTCTGGAAAAAGCGGGGAAATTCATACTCAATACCTTCCTTATGGAATATAATGAGCGTTTCCCCTTTGAATCCCATCCTGCCATATCCTCCTGCAATGCCTTTACCAGAGAAGATGTTTGTTCTTTTGAAAAGATTTGTGAGGAAAATGCCATTGAGATCATTCCCCTTGTTCAGTGTCTTGGTCATAATGCTCATATCAACCGCCTTCCGGAATATGGAAAATATTTTGAACCGGATCACCCGGACGGCAGAAAAAGTGCCCAGTTATGTCCCTTAAATGAGGAGTCTTTCACCCTTTTCACAACTCTTGCCAAAGAGATCATGGAAGCTCACCCCAATGGAAAATATCTGCATCTTGGCGGGGATGAGGCGCGCAGTATGGGGATGTGTCCAAAGTGTGCGGATTTTGTGCAGAAATATGGCGCAGGACAACTCTTTGTGGACTATATCAACAAGTGTGCCGCCTTTGCAAGAAGTTGCGGAAGGATCCCCATTATCTGGGATGATATGCTTTCCCGGCATCCGGAATTGATCGATAAATTGGATAAGGATATTGTTATTATGGTATGGGATTACTGGACAACAAGTGATCCAAGTCCCATTACTGTATTCCGACCTGCTGAACGGGGGATCGTCATAGATAAAAGCATGGCGGAAGATGGATTTGCAAAACTGGAACAGCCGGAGAAACTTATTGCGGAAACTTTTGCAAGGGCGGAAGATTTTGAAGCTCTTGCGGCAAGCAATGAGGGAAGTTGCCTTTTCCGCAAATATCTGGGAGAAAAATTCCCGGCATACTGTACCGCATTTCCCTTTGTGGATCTCTATAAGGAAAAAGGTTTTACCGTTATCGGGGCTCCTACCACGCTGGGGAATACGGTGGATGATATATATGGACTTCCCAATTTCATGCGTTTCAGGAAAAATATTTTTGCATACGCTCAAAAGTGCAAAAAATATTTTCTTACCGGAATGATCACAACTTCCTGGTATGATTTTGCCCCGGAAATACTGGAAACGGGATTGATTTGTACTGCAAATGATCTGTGGACAGAATGAATAAATAAATCAAGGAGAAAAAATGAACTTTATTCAGATCCCGGAAGGGATGGAAACAAAATATTTCGTAATGGATGAACATGCACTCAAAGATGTTCCCGAACTTCTCAACACTGCTTTCCCCGGCAAGACCCCCTGGATCATTGCTGACGGAAATACATGGAATGCCGCAGGAAAGGCTCTTTCCGCCATGTTGAAAACGCAGAAGGAAGCAAAGATCTTCCCTGCAGTTCCCAGACTTCATCCGGATAACAGTATTTGTGATGAACTGGCGAAAGAGATGGATGATTCCCTTGTTCCTGTTGCGGTGGGATCCGGAGTCATCAATGATATTGTGAAACGTGCTTCCGGAGTAGCGGAAATCCCCTACTGCTGCGTCCCTACTGCCGCATCGGTGGATGGTTACACCTCCTACGGGGCGGCATTGTCTGTGGACGGGTTCAAAAAGACCATGCCCTGTCCGGCTCCTTATGCCATCATCGTGGATCTTTCCGTATTGAAAACAGCTCCAGCGGATATGTTTGCCTCCGGTTATGCGGATCTTCTTACCAAAGTTCCCGCCGGAGCGGACTGGTTCATTGCGGAAAGCATGGGGTATGAAAAACGCCGGGAGGATGTGTGGAATCTTGTGCAGAAAGATTTGCGTAAATGGGTAAGGGAAGCTTCCGATTTGTACCATGTTTTCATGGGGCTTGCCGCAACAGGATATTCCATGCAGATGTACCGGGATTCCCGTCCCGCTTCCGGTGCGGAACATCTGATGAGCCACGTGTGGGAGATGGAAGGTCTCTCTTACAAAGGGGAAGATGTTTCCCACGGGTTCAAAGTAGCCATTGGAACTATGGCAAGCGTGAAACTTATGTACTATATCATCGACCACTCTTTTGAGGAACTTGCCCCTTTCATGGAAGAACCGGAAACGAGGGAAGAATATGAAAAGAGAGTGGATGCGTTGCTGGTAAAAGGCTGTTACGGGCCTGCCAAAAGTGTGGCAATGGAAAAATACTTCCCTGTGGATGAGATGAAAAAACGGCGGGAAAAAATGAAAGAAATCTGGAAACAATTGCAGAAAGATATGAAAAATCAGCTTTTTTCCGTTGCTGAATTTGAAGAACTTTTGAAAAAGGCTTCTGTTCCTGTTTTGCCGGAAGAGATCGGGCTGGACAGAAATCAGTATATCCACGGTATTCTTACTGCCCAGCTGATCCGCAAACGCTATACCATACTGGATTTCCTGTATGAAGCGGGACTTCTCAATAAAGCGGTGAAGGAAGTATTGTAAGGAAGAAAAGAAAATATGGAAAAGATTGCCGTTAAAGAGCTTCTGAAAAAAGAGAGATGGGGCGGGGAAAACTGTTTTTTCCCTGTTCTCCTCTCTATCCTTGTTGCGGCACTTTTTTCCTGTTCTCTTCCTTATGGATTCCTTACAGACTGGGACGATCATGCCTTTATCGTCAATAATCCCCTTCTTGTACCGTCAAAGGAAAATATCCTTACTTTAAGCACTTCCACTTTTCAGGATCTTTATACCCCTCTTCCCATGCTTTCCTTTATGCTGGACAAGGCATTATTCGGCTTGAATCCCTCCTTGTTCCGGCTGGAAAATCTATTATGGCATATTGTTGCAGCATTGTTTCTTTACGGAATACTGCGGCAGCTGCATATAAAAAATTTTATTGCCTTTGCCGGGGCATTGTTGTGGGCAATACACCCGCAGAAGGTGGAATCTATTGTATGGATCACAGAACGAAAGGATGTGCTTTGCGGAGCGTTTTTCTTTGCAAGTATCTGGTTTTTCCTGCGTTCGCTGCGCCGGGAAAAGATCCCTTTTGCGGCAACGGCAGCGGGACTTCTTGCTTTGGCTTCCAAGCCTGCGGCGGCACAGCTGCCGGGTGTAACTGATCCTTGCGGCACTCTGTTTATATGGAAAAAAGCGATCTTTTTCTGCTTATTGCAAAGTATTGCTTCTTCCCCTGCTTCTATTTTCAGGAATGATTTTTTACTCATATCATGTGACAAGTAAAGGGTTTCCCGGTGGATTGGAAAAAAATTATTTCGTTGTATTCCACAATCTTTTCTGGTATCCTTTTACTTCCCTTATTCCCTTTGAACTCAATCCCATGTATCCCAATCTGAAAGAATGGGCATGGAGAAGAAATTTTCTCATCCCCGGGTGTATTGGTGTACTGCTTCTTCTTTTTCTGCTGTATAAAAGCAAACTTTCCCCTAAAATATACTGGACTTTTCTGCTTGTCACCGGGGGAACGCTTGTACCGGTTCTGGGGTTGTTGAGTTATACGGCAATGGATCATTGTGACCGGTATAATTATCTGGTTTCCGGCTGTATTTCTGCCTTTGTCTGTGCTGCGGCAAGCCGGTATCTCAAAGAAAAAAAGGAATACGGGAAAAAGTTTCTTCTGCTTTTTATTGTACTTGTACTTCTGTATTCTTTCCGTACTCTTTCCTATATCCCCGTATGGAAAAATTGTGATACTCTTTTTACCTATGCCATCGTTCATGGAAGACCATGTAATCATACTGCTGTAGAAAATGGTGTGATGTCTGCAATCAAAAGTAATAACGCTTCTTTGATGCGGCAGTTTGCTTTCTATATGCTTTATGACTTTGAAAAATATTTTCCGGAAGCTGTCCATTTACAGCATACCGCTCTCTTTTTTACCGCCCATGCCGCACTGCTGGAAGGGAAAAAAAGTGAAGCTCTGGAGCATTACCGGACTCTTGCTTTGCTGATCCGCAATGGAACTCTGGATCTTATGAATCCTTCTGAATTTCTGCCGGTTCTTATGCGGGGCGGTGCAGAAATATGTTTTGCAAGTAATGCTTTTGCAGAAGCACAACTCTTTTTCGGAGAGTATTTCAAAGTAAAAAAAGAGAAGACAAAAGAGTATTATTACATGCAGGAAAAATACCATGTACTGCTGAAAAAAATCACAGCTATCCCATAATTTTTCAAAAAACAGGTATTTCCGCCATATTTGATCGGAAGAAAATTGTTTTTTAAGAAAGTGATTTTGTCAGATTTCCATAAACAGACAGTATGTATAAAATATCATATCAGCAAATAAAACAGTCCCGC
>JAFVRL010000115.1 GCA_017504325.1 Lentisphaeria bacterium
ATACCGCAAAAAGATTTTATTCAATCCCCTCATACCGGTATTTGCTTTTCACACGGGAAAAAGATCAGAAAAGATCCCCTGTAATAAGGAAAAGCGTGGAGGCATTTTCCTTTTTCAGAGTTATTTTATTCTTTTTCACTGTATAAGCACACTCTGCCAGATCTCTTGTTTCATCCAGCACCTGTACATTTATATTTTCCATCATTGCATTCTTCTATTCAATGGTAAGAGATTTTTCCGTGCTTTCAAAGCAGGAAACAAGGATCGCTCCCTGATTCTTTTCATTGCGTCCGGCAAGAATGGAAATTTCCTCTTTGGCAGATTCTGCTGTGACCCTTGACGGATATTCCAGCATTTTTGCAAAGGCAAGATGGGAATAGAATGTTTTATATTTCTGTCTGTATCTGTCATAAATCCCCCAGCCGCCGGAACTGCCTGCGGTATAGTAATTCCCCATAGTCAGCGGGGAATCCTGCCATGCAGAAAGGATATTGGCAACCGCACAGGCACTGTCGATACCGTTGATCCCGTGCATCCCGTCTTTCATTTCAGGGGTATTTGCCCAGGATTTGGTAAAATGCCATTCATTAAGGTGCAGTTCGGTATCCGGGAATCCAGCCTCCACAAGTTCCTTTTTGATCCTGTAGGGTTCTTCAATGATATAAGAAAGGTTTACAGGGTAACAGTGCCAGGAGAAAAAGTCCAGCGGGAGATTTTCTTTTTTACAATAGGCAAGAAAGTCCCTGGTATATTTCCGGGGGGAAGCCCAGTGGGAGGGTTGGACAGGGCAGCTTAAAGAAGGTCCACCCACTTTCAGGGAGGGGTCGTGTTCCTTCAATGCCCTGGCGAATTTTGCATATAAAAGCATATACTGTTCATCGCTTCCGCTCCACATCTGGGGTTTGGCGTTGGGTTCATTCCATACTTCCCAGTATTTGATCTTCCAGGAAAAACCGTTTGCCCAGCCCTCATTGTAATGCCGGACGATATTGATACAGATCCGCACCCATTTATCCATATCTTCCGGAGGATAGGCAAAATAATTGTCCAGAGAGTGTTCAATACTTGTTCCCAGACGGTAAACGATATCGGTTCCGCAACTTCTCACATTACGGATATAATCATCTGTTGCCTTGAAATAATAGTTGCGGGGATCGTTTTCATCGGCATGAAAATTGCCGAAAATATGCTGGATATCCACAAGGCGCATCCCCGGATTGCTTAAAGGCACATCATGCAGTCTGGCATAGGGGATACGCAGCATGGTATAGTCCTCATTCATATTTCTGGCTTTCTGATTGGAAATATTAGGTCCGAAATTCATGCCGTTCAAAGCCCGGATCTGACCATTTTCCTTTGTAAATTCTGCAGTAAGGTTCATTGTAAATCCCTTTTTATTTTTTTATTTTCAAAATCATGGTTTCATAAGGGGCAAGGGTATATTTTTTTCCTGTGGGATATTCCCATGCGGGATCAAAAAAGTCGGTGATTTTCATTTTTCCGGCAGGAAGAGCAAGAGAGGACTTTTTCCTGTTGGATGTATTTACCACAAGGAGACACCCCTCATTGCCTTTCTCGAAATATTTATACAATATCTCTTTATCAGCAGCAAGTTTCCATTCCTTTGCGGCTGCCCGGAAGAGAAAATCACTCAGGCGGATGCCGTAATTGGCAAGGACCCTTCCCGTACTCTGCATATGGATATGGGTAGTCATGCTGTGAAGTTTATTGCTGAACCAGGCATAAACGGTAAGATTGTAATTACCGTCGATCAAACCGGCAACAAAAGAAGCAAAAACTTCATCATGTGTGGGAAATCTGCTCTGCAGAAACTGGAAGATCTGCAAGTATGTGCGCAGAGGGGCACCGGGATTGGCTTCTTTAATGGTCTGATTGTACAATCTCCAGTAATTCAGGTCGGAATGGGGGAAGGGATAGAAATCGTAGGAGGCGATATCGGAACACCTGCCATACTTGTGGAACGTATTTTTTGCACAAAGATTGATACACACGATATGATCCGGGTCCGCTTTTTTGACTGTCGCATACAATTTTCTGATCTCATCCGGCGTGACCTTGCGCGGTTCGGGTTCATCATAGGAATACATGAAAATTGCCGGATGATGTTTGATCCTTCTGATCACATTTTCCGTAAGTTCATAGTCGCATTTCCCCTTGGGAACAAGGGCAGAACCCATATGCAGGGAAACCACAGCATACAAATTATTTTTCAGACAGAAATCCAATTGTGCCAGGTAACTTTTCACATAAAACTCTGTTGCCTGACGCAAATATTCCTCTCTGGGCAGTTTTTTGCGGTTTGGGCCGCTTTTCATGGTGATCACATGGAAAACATTTATATTGAGGATCTCTCTCATATTGGCAATATGCGTTTCCACATCCGGGAAGTGTGTAGGATCCGGATTGATGTGCATACCGGGGAAATGGGAAAAATAAATGGGGTAAAAAGGTTTGCCGTTGATGGCAGCAAAACCTTTTCCGGCAAGAACGGAGGAATTTTTCACCTTTTCGGTTTTCTGTTCAGGAATGGGAACAAGTTTCCAGAGATCTTTTTCCAGTCTGCAAAGTTCTTTCCCGTCTTTTTCCCCGGTGACACAGAGTTTATACCGGCCTTCCGGAAGTGAGGAAAGGGGAAGAATGTAGGATTGATTTTCTTTTACTTTCCGTCTGCTGGAATAATATTCTTTCTTTCCCCTGATGATCCTGACAACAGCGTTGCCATCCGCAGGCATATATTTATTGAAAGAAAGGACAAGGGGTTCTTTCTTTTCATCCAGAGTTTTCCACTGCACTCTACTACGGTTTTTTTTACCCGGTACGGGGAGAGCCTGTCCTATTTTCACAGGACGGTCTGTAAAAGAGGCAAAAAGGGGATAATCATTTGCGGTTACTGCCGGGGATCTGTCAACGACTTCTTCCAGTGTAAGTTTGTCCCACCAGGCTTTCCCCACGCCTCTGTTGAACACATGGAAATATACGATCAGACCGTAAGTATTTTCTTTGGTCTGTACCGACAGTTCGCATTGTGTCCATTTATCCATATTGCAGGGTACCTGTGTCCAGCCCCGGTCAAGATAGGAAGTACCTTTCTTTTCCTCTGCACTTCTGCTCTGCACACAGCTGAAAAGCACCTGTCCCACGGGAATGGTGTTGCGTGCCCATACTTTCAGAAGATAACGGCTGTTGGGTTTGACAGGAAGCACTGCTTTTGCCTGGGCGATACTTTCGTTGTCGGTATCATCCCCCTGTTCCATACATACTTTCCCTTCATAAGCATTGCTCTGCGCAACTTTATATTTTCCGGAGAAAGCAACAAATTTTCCGCCCTGTGTTTTTTCCAGGAAGTCTTTAATATCTGCCTTGACAATTTCCTGTTTCTTTTCTGCCGCTTTATCTTTCTTTACGGCAGCAGTTTTCCTTGTTCCGGAGGCATCCAGGAAACAGATGCTTTTGATCTCAATAGATCCTTTTTCCGCAAAGGGATCAAAACGCAGATCACCGAAGGACTCTGTTTTCTGCCATTTACCGGCATAGTTGACAATATGGGCAGCATCCAGCGGGATCTTTTTTGTCTGCGGGGAACCGTCATCCACCCATTTTCCAAGTTTGATGGCTGCTCCGGAATGTTTCTTTTCCTTTTCCCCTTTGTAATAGATCACAGGATTATTGCCGCTTGCGATTTTTTCTGTGACCCTGTATTGGATTTCAATAAAAGCAAATTTCCGCAGATCCGCTTTGCCGACAGATAAAAATATACAGGGATCTTTCTTATCGGAAGAAAGAAGCACATGATCTTTCTGTACTGTTTTTTTCATACGGACAGTTCTCTGCCATTTACTGCTGTCCTTTTCCCCGTTCCAGCAGAGACAAAAGGCATTGAATGTAAATACAGACAGCAGAAGAGCCGCAAAAATATTTTTTATACGGATTTTCATTTTTTATCCTTCCTGCATATCAGTTGAAGCGGTGGGCAAGTTCAAAAGGTTTGCTTTCCTTACGGGTGGGATTGAAGTATTTTTTCTTTCCCTGACTGCGTAAAGTTTTCCCCTCACTTGCAACATGACCGCCATAGAGAAGAAGATTGGCTTTTTCCCCGTGGACACGGTAGATCTTGCTGATGGAAAAGTAATCATAATTGGCACTGGGATTTTCAAAACTGAAATAATGGGAATTGGTAAGGGCACTTTTTCCCGCAACAAGGTTCCCCATGGTATCGGCAAAGACCGCCACATTGGGACTTGCTGCAAATTTTTCCAGTATCTGCGTACGGATCTGACTTCTTCCTATCTGTGTTTCCGTTCCATACTTCTTTGTGTTATTGAAACCGAATGTGGTATAATTTATCCCGAAGGACATGGTGTTTTTCATATCTGTTGTACCGTTGAAATCTTTTTTATCCAACTTTTTACAATGTTTCGGACACCAGAAAGTATTATGATTTCTGATATAGCCATCTGTATAAAGCTGGTAAAACCATACTCTTCCATTTACTTCATTGCAAAGCAGATACTCTTTATTATCTGTTGCATACATGGAAAAAGCCAATCCCAGTTGTTTGAGATTGCTTTTGCAGTTGCTCCCGTAGGCGGCATCCCTTGCTCTGGAAAGAGCAGGCAGCAGCATTCCTGCAAGAATAGCGATAATTGCAATAACAACAAGCAATTCGATCAGAGTAAAAGATTTTCTCTTCATCTTTTTTCCTTTTTGTTTGTTTTATAATTGACTTTCAAAATAATTTCTCTCCGATTATTCTTTCTCCGGCTCACAATTTTTCCCTGTTGAGCCCCGTATAATGAGTTTTCCAATGATCTCCTCTCTGGGCAGACTTTCCCCTGTACGGATGAAATGGATAAGATTCCGGCAGCCGGCAACGGCATTTTCATAGTATGGCTCTTCCACCGTTGTCAGCGGCGGGGAAGTAAATCTGCTCAACACAAGATTTCCGAACCCGGCGACTGCAAAATCATCCGGACAGCGGAGAAAATGTTTACTCATCTCCTGTAAAAGTCTTGCTGCAAGATAGTCTGAACCGCAAAACACCGCTTCAGGTTTGCCGCAAATAACTTTTTCAAAGCAGTTTTCTTCCGGACTGTCCATAAAAAGATACTCCTGCAGCAAGTGTTCCTTCATGCTTTTGCAGTATCCATCTTTCCGTTTCAGGACATATTCGCCTTTATCATAGATGCAGAAGATCTTTTTATACCCCATTTCCACAAAATGATCCACCACAAGTGCGGCGGATTTTTCCTGATTGAAACGGAAAGTCCTGCCCTTTACCGGATCCATAAGTCCGCTTACCGGCAGTTTGGGGAGGAAAAAATCCCAGTCAGCCTTTTCCCGGATGCGTTCCGTCACTCCGACAAGAGCCACCCCCTCCACTCTGGCACGCAATGCACTCATCAATGCCTTGTTGATGTCGCCTTTTTCAAGGGGAATAAGACGCAGAGAATATCCATGCCGGGCGGCTTCATCGGAATACCCCCTTACAAGCGGCATCAGATAATCGGGAAAGGTGGAAATGATCCCCAGGACACTGCTTTTTCCTTTTACAAATCCCTGCACAAGGTCATTGGGGATATAGCCGAGTTTTTCGGCTGTTTCCCGGACTTTTTTCACCACTTGCGGGGAGATTTTCTGATCTTTTTCGCATCGACCGCTTAAAACAAAGGAAACAGTAGTCCTGCTCACATTTGCTTCAGCGGCAATATCTTTCATGGTAATCATATTCTTTACTAACCTATGTTAATAAAATTCTTCCGATAATATAATCACAAAATGATTCTTTTCAAGAGCAGATAAAAATTTTATTCTATCTTTCTCCTTCCTTTCACTTGAAAAAAATTTTTTATCTGCTATAATTTACAGGTAAAACACATTCTATTCACAAAAAAAGGACAAATCATGTTTCAGAAATCATTATTTTTACAGGGACTTTTTCTTTCCGTGTTTTTATTCACATTTTTTCAGGTATCTGCGGCAGATCTGGTGAAAAACGGTAAAAGCACTTCTTTCATCCTCCTGCCCCAAAATGCGGACAAAGTGAAAAAACATGCAGCAAAGGAACTGGCATACTTTATAAAAAAACAGACCGGTGCGGAAATAAAGATTACGGATTCCCCCGTTCCGGGAAATACCGTCATAAGGTTCCGCCTTGCTGACGATAAAAATCTCAAAAAAGACGCAATATTATCCAAAGCAATAAAAAATATCCGCCACGACGGCTTTATTATCCATTCCGGAAAAGATTTTGTGGAGATCATAGCAAAGGAAAAACGGGGTCTCATCTATGGAGCATACCGTATTCTTACCGATTTCGGTGATATTTACTGGCTTTTTCCCGGAAAATACGGAGAATTTATCCCGCAGAAACATTCCTTTACCGTTCCGGAAATGTGCAAAAATTACAATCCTGCCTTTTCCCAGAGAAAATTCCGCTTGAACGGCGGTTCCGGCTGGACTCCGGAAACATACGACTACCTTATGCGTAATGGTTTACAGCTTTTCTGCGCCAAACGCACTCTGAACGGTTCCCGGGCGGATTATATGGCAGAAAGGGATGCCATTTATAATGACGGAGACGGAGGACTTGTCCCCATCATGGGTTCCAGCAAAGGGTATGTGCCGAAAGTATGGGAAGAGATCCGCAAAAAGAATCCGGAATATTTCGGCTTCCGTAACGGCAAATATTGCAAACCTATGGAAAGTCAGCCCTGTACCTCCAATGAAGCGGTAAAGGAACTGATCCTGAAACATACTCTCCAGAAACTTTCCCAATACCCTGCCGACAGAAAAGTAAACTGGACAATGTCCAATGACGATCACACAAACTGGTGCGAATGTAAAAACTGCCTTGCTCTGGATGATCCCGCCGATGAGCGTTCCAATAACCGGGCAACAAGATGGTGGCATCTGGTCAATTACCTTGTTCCCCGTATTCTTGAGAAACACAAAAATGTGCATATTGAAGCCTTTGCCTATCAGAATTTCCGTTTTCCCCCGGCAAAACTTGTTCCGGACAACCGGGCGGCAGTAATGATCTGTCCCCACGGACGCTGTTATCTGCATACGCTGGATGATCCTTCCTGTCCGCCCAACGCCTCCAAATTCAAGGCAATGTTTGATTCCTGGGCTGAAAAAGGCATACAGGGGACAACCTTTGAATATCACCCGGAAATGCCGGGAAAAGTCCATTATCTTTTCCATGAACGCTCCTGGGTGAAAGACCTTCAATACTATCACAAATTGAAGATGTACGGTTTCGGTATGGTGGTCACCGCCCCCACAGACAACTATAAAAATCACAGATACGGCAGAAGCCATTTCTATTCCCTCCGGAACTCCTGGGAAGCCCACTGGCAGAGATATTTCCTTACAG
>JAFVRL010000116.1 GCA_017504325.1 Lentisphaeria bacterium
AATGCAAATACAGGAAAAGAATGCCGAAGCAAAATCGACTGTTTCTTCTCACACAGGGCAGGGAAAGGAGTATCCTTAAAGAATTGTCATTGGTTACGGATATTTCTATTCCGTTATTGCCCAGAACGGTTCCCTGTTCCAATGTAAGGAAGAATGCCTGTTTCCTTTCCGGCATGAAGATCCCCGCAAGCGGGGCTGATCCGTCGGTTACAGAACGGTTGAAAAGTTTTCCTCTGCCTGCCGACGGGATCTCCCACATGGCGATTTCCGGATGCATGGGATCTTCCGGAGTGTAATGAACAAAATATTTCGGAGGATAACAATGCTCCTTTACCATGACAAAATCGTTGCCGGCATAACAGGAAGAGGGGATAAAGATAAACCATTTTTCATCATAAAAAGGGAGAAGAGCATCAAAGAAAAAGCGTCCCTCTTTTACAGCGGATTCCTGTACGGAGAAGGTGATATGATGTTCTTTTTTTCCACCTTCTTCCACACATATATCCTTTGCAGAAAGTCTGATGACCGTTTTTCCGTCATGCAGGATATTTTCCCCTGTTTGCAAAAAGTACTCTTCCTGTATTTCTCTTCCTGAAAATGTGGTAAGTCCCGTTGAAAAAGAAATATTTTCCTTCTGCAAAGATTTTTCATTTGCCATTTATTCAGTTCTCCCGGATTTTATGTAATTGCTTCAACATATCATTACATTAGCACACGGGAGATTTTTTTCAATGGATGAATCCTGTAAAATACTTTTTTTATGAAAACTTATTTTTCATTCTGACCGGAGAAAGAAACCTCATCAACATAAACTTCCCTTATTTCAACCTCATCAAAATATACCGATTCCTCACTTCCGGAAGTTCCCACATTGAGCATTACATTCATGTAAGAAGTTTCCGGCGGGATGTAATCAATTACAGCAACAGCTCTTTTCCAGCCGTTACCGGCATCTTCCAGAGGAACAAGGGCAAGATTCCGGAAATGGGCATGCCATTTGCCCTGGTGATTTCTCCACTGGATGCCCAATGAAGCATTGCTTTTGCCTTCATTTTTGATAAGGGCTGTAACATAGTAAACGGAGGAAGGTTTGATTTTTATTCCCTGATGAGTACAGCCGCTTTTTACCCCGGTCATCTGCAGACATACCGAACCATTCCAGCCTTTGCCCTGTGCGGCGGAAAATTTCCCTTTGGATCTTTTCTGCTGCCAGCATTCCCAGTTGGTCAGGGAGGGCAGGATAACTGCATCCGGTGTTTGGATATTCTGTTTTCTGTTTACCTTTCCTTCATCAAAAGAACCGTTTTTCAAAAGATTACCGCTTACTTTTCCTTCTTTGACTTTTTCTGTGATGAAGTTATACGGATTTTTCGCATAGAGCATGGCTTCTCTGATCCCCGGTAATCCATCCGTCCAGAGAGGACCCTTGACTCCGGAACGCATCATATTTTCTGCCGCTTTTCTCTTGTAGGGGGCATTATGTTTGCCGGGAAGCCAGCGCAAGGCTTCACTCCATGTCCAGACATATTCATGGGAGAATTTTGCTGTGTAGGTAAAATTCCTGCGGAAATAGGAAAGAAGGGAAAGATTTTCTTCTTTTGCCCGTTTTTCAGCATAAGTAACGCCCTTTTTATCTTTTTTAAGGTAACTGTCCAGATATAAACCGACAGCCAGAGAGGTCTGTTCTTTTAATTTCCGCTGATTTTCCGGTGCAATAAGCAATTTGAAATTACTTTCTCTTGTGGCAACAAGTCTGTAATAATCATCCAGTTTTCTTGCTGCATAACTGTCTGCCTCCATACCGTCAATGATTTTCGCTGTGGGGGGCAATGCGTCATAAATACCGTTGATGAATCCTACCAGCAGACCTGTGGAAGAGCCTTCCAGCCGTTCATAAAGCATAGGCATACCGTTTGTAGCAGGTCCTGCGGCAAGATCCAGCCAGAAAAGACAGAATAGTTTGATTTGAGGATACTCTTCCGCCATAACTTTCATAAGATCGCGTCCTCTTTTTCTTGCCATTAAATAGGCTTCATCAAAGGAGCGTCCGCAGGATCGTCTGTATGCCCAATGGTGGTAATTGCCGTAATCTTCCATATCAAGCCGGATCCCGGCAAGATTGCCTTCCTTTGCCATTTTTGCAAAAAAGGCAAACTTTTTATTGACCGCATTCCAGAAGGAGTCTGAAAAGAGATCAAAATCCCCGTTGAAATTGCAGGTGTTTATATTGAAAAAGTTGTGTTTGAGTTTCTTTGCATTGCGTATCATTTTCAGATATTTTCTGTCGTTCTCAAACCATTTTTCTTCAAAAGGCAGAGCGGTGAAACTCTGATAGGATAGAGAGATCTTTTTCTTTGTTGCCGGATTTGTGACGATTTTGCCCAGAATATTGATCCCTGTACCGTCATAGGGCAGAGTTTTTTCCAGTATTTCAAGATTTTTTGCAAGGTATTCCGGTGTGGGGTTATCCCAACCGAAGAAAATGAGTTTCTTTTCCGGGACCTGATAGAGTTGAGGGGTGTCTGCTGCTGCAAGGGATAAAAATGTACCCGGAAGCAGGAGGATGGTAAGGAGGGGGAGGAGGAGAAGTTTTTTAAACATTTTTTTTCCTTTACTATTGCATATTGTTTTATTTTTTGATCAGAATTGGACAAAGGGGGCATAAGTATAGTAGTAGAATTTATAGTATTTGGCGATCTCCATTCTGTTCCGGGAAAGTACACTTCCGTCCAGATGCTGGATATTGGCTCTTTTATTATGAACAAGATGGATACCGTTTGCAGTTCCGGGACTTGTGGTACTTGCCCAGCTCCAGTTTGCGATCTGACGCTGTTTTGCCTGATTTCTGCCGATTCTGCTGTCAGCATAAAGGAGTGAGAGACTGGGGGAAATGGGGGGATAATACTTTTTGCCGTTGATCGTCTGGTAATAACCATAAGAACGGTTGATTTCCCGCAAACGGAATCCGCCGCTTGTTGCAAATGTCCCGTAGGTGGAAGCGTACCGGTATTGGTCGGAGGGCAGGTATTTATTGGGCCAGAAAGAGGGGCAGACAAAAATATTTTTATTCTGAACAAAACCTGCATTTATGTAGGTTGCAAATGCGTAACTGGGAGGATTGATGATGTTGGCAGGAAAACGATCCTTGTAATCATCAGCATAGGACTGAACAACAAGGGCAACCTGCCGCAGATTATTGACACATTTTATGCTCATTGCTGTAGCTCTTGCTTTACTCAATGCCGGAAGCAGCATACTTGCAAGAATGGCGATGATGGCTATAACTACCAAAAGTTCAATCAGCGTAAACGCCGATTGAGTGAAGGTGTGAAGGTGTGAAGAGCTTTTTTTGCATTCGCAAAAAAAGCGTGAAGTGCGCCCTGTCGGGCGTAAGGATGTGTAGTTTTTATAATTTTTTTTGAGGCAATACAACGGTAAAACACCTATTTGACAAGTAACACTCACCAAAAGTTCAATCAGCGTAAACGCCGATTGAGTGAAGGTGTGAAGGTGTGAAGAGCTTTTTTTGCCTTCGCAAAAAAAGCGTGAAGTGCGCCCTGACGGGCGTAAGGATGTGCATTTTTTTATTTTTGAAAAACAATTCTCTTGTGCAGCAGTAACAAGCGGTTTGATCAAAGTAAATTTTTTCTGTCTTTTAAAAGAGAACATACCTCCTCCTTCATATTCGTTTTTTTTGTCCGGTGAAATTTCCTTCCGGGATAAATAAAGATTTCTTCCATACAAGATTATACAACAGAAAAATAGAAAAAACAAGAAAATAGATTTGTATTATTTACATAAATAATTATATTATCTGCAACAGGGAGGAATAATGAAAGGGACGGCTGTTTTTAAGAAACGCATCAAAGAATGTACTTCATGGCGGGAAGAAGTTTATTTCAATATGAGTTTTCAGAAAACATCTTTGAATTTGTTTCAGTTGTATCATATTGCCAGTATCCATTGCCGGAAAGGGAAAAAAATATCCTTTTCCCTTATGGGGGGCAGATACTGGAGTTTTTGTATCACAACTGCGGAAAAATCTTCCTTATCCATGAAAAACGGCAGAAAGGAAAGTTTGAGTTCCTGCGATCTTCTGATACGTCCGCCAACGAGCCATCCGGAAAATAAAGTACGCATAATGGGACATCACATTCTGGAAAGTACGGAACAGAAGGAGTGTAAAAGATATTATTTGAGTATTGAAAGAAATATATATATGGAACAGATGTTTCAGCTGGGCGGAATGAAGATCGTTCATCTGAAAGACAGCAGCAAGGTTATAGAATGTATTGAAGAACTTCTGGTTCTTGTACAGAATAAAGAAAGCAGCACACCGGAAGAGATCAGTTGTCTGCTCTACCGTCTGCTTACTTACATTACCTCAAAGGAAACAACACAACCGGATTTTGCAAATCCTCCCTATTCCCATCTTATAGATATCGTCCGTCATAATCCGCAGGATTATCCCACATTGGAGAGTATGGAAAAAACTTTTCAGGTTTCCCGGGAGACTTTACGGAAGATTTTTCTGGAAAAAACCTCCATGAGCCCCATGGATTTTGTTATAGATGCCCGGTTGAACAACTCCTGCTGGATGCTGAAATATTCTGTTATGCCCATCCGGGAGATCGCTGAATTGAACGGCTATAAAGATGCCGCTTTTTACTCCCATGCTTTCAAAAAACATTACGGGATAAGTCCGAAACAATATAGAAATCAGCCGGAGGAAAAGAAGTAAAGATTACTCATCCTTTTTGTCAGGTATGGGATTCTTCTTCATATTCTTTTCCCGCCGCAGACGGTCAAAATAGGCAAGCCGTTTATTGATCTCCCGTTCAAATCCCCGTTCCGGAGGAATATAGAAACGCTGTCTTGCCATTTTTTCCGGGAAGTAATTCTGGCCGGAAAAAGCATCCGGCAGATCCTGATCGTATTGATACCCTTCCCCGTAACCAAGCTGTTTCATAAGTTTGGTAGGCGCATTGAGTATATGCATGGGGGGATTGAGTGTCCCGTATTCCCGGGCAGTTTTACAGGCATTGCCCCAGGCTTTATAGGCACTGTTGGATTTCGGCGCAGTTGCAAGGTAGATCACCAGCTGGGAAATGGCTATATCCCCTTCCGGAGAACCCAGTCTTTCATAGGCATCCCAGCAGGAGATGGCTATATTGACCGCATTGGGGTCGCACATGCCCACATCCTCCATGGCAAAACGGGTCAGCCGGCGCAAGATATAGAGAGGATCCTCCCCGCCTGTGACCATCCTTGCCGCCCAGTAAAGTGCTGCATCCACATCGGAACCCCGCAGAGATTTATGCAATGCACTGATAAGATTATAATGACCATCCCCGCTTTTATCATAACCGGGGGCGCGTTTCTGCATGATTTTTAAAAGACCTTCTTTATTGAGAAGAGTCCCCTCTTTCACCAGATCAAAAAGTGTCTCCACAAGATTGATGGTATATCTGCCGTCGCCGTCGGCAAGGTCTTTCAAAGTCTGTCTTGCTTCATCATCCACAGGAAGAGAGCGTTCTTTCACCTTTTCCGCCCTCCGGATGATCTTTTCCAGTGCATCATCGTCAAGAGGCTTCATCACAAAAACCTTGCACCGGGAAAGCAAGGCACTGTTGAGTTCAAAAGAGGGATTTTCTGTCGTCGCTCCCACAAGGATGACCGTTCCGTTTTCCACATAAGGGAGAAAACCATCCTGCTGCGCCCGGTTGAAACGGTGTCTTCTTCAAGAAGATGTCCATACATGACCGTCCTCTGCAGATGTATTCGACTCTGCTCAAGACGTGTCTGAGAAAGCCCGGACCGACTATCGGCATAGCCGTGGCCG
>JAFVRL010000117.1 GCA_017504325.1 Lentisphaeria bacterium
CGCTATTTCCATAATGTCCCGTATGGACGCAGAAAGATCCCGGTTGAAGCACAAATGACTGGAAAATAAAAAACCGGAGAAAAGATCTCTCCTTTCTCCGGCAGAACGATTCTTTCAATAAGAAGCTGTTTAATTTCAGCGTTTCTTTTTGGAAGGAATGTGTGCAGATTCGCCATGAACAGCGTGAGCAGCTTCCATCATGGCTTCGCCCAGTGTGGGGTGAGCATGGATGGCTTTGCCCAGTTCTTTGGCGGTACATTCCAGATGCATTGCAGGACATGCTTCAGCAATCAGGTCGGTAGCATGGGGGCCTACAATGTGGATACCCAGGATCTCATCTGTATTGGCATCGGCAATGATCTTGCAGAAACCGGTGGTTTCATTGATGGCAAGAGCTTTGCCAAGTGCGGCAAAGGGGAATTTACCCACTTTTGTTTCAATGCCTTCCGCTTTGCACTGTTCCGCACTCTTACCCACAGAACCCACTTCAGGAGTTGTGAAGATACAGCCGGGAACGATGGAGCCGTCATATTCATTCTTTTTACCGGTGGCATTGTCAGCAGCGACCACACCCATGGCACTTGCGGCATGTGCAAGCTGGATCTTGCCCACAGCGTCACCAATGGCATAAATGCCGGGAACGTTGGTACGGCAGGTATCATCCACAGGGATCCAGCCTCTTTCGTTGGTCTTGACACCGGCAGCTTCGATATTGAGTCCATCCAGAACGTTTTTACGGCCGATGGAAACAAGCAGGTAGTCAGCAGAAACACATTCATCGCCCACTTTACCGCTTACTTTGTCATCATCTGCCACAATGTCGGAAAGGGGTTTGCCATTCATGATGGTAATACCCATTTTGGTCATTTCGGCAGCAACGGTGGAAGCACATTCACGGTCGATGTTGGGCATGATGCTGTCCAGCATTTCCACGATGGTGACCTTGGTTCCCAGTTCGGCAAAAAGACAGGCAAATTCGCAGCCGATCACACCGCCGCCCAGGATCAGCAGGGATTTGGGGATCTCGGGAATGGAGAGAAGTTCGGTGGAGGTGATCACTCTTTTTCCTTTGGGAACGAATCTGGGAACGAGAGATTCGGAACCGGTGGCGATAATGATCTTTTTACCGGAGATCTGCTCACAGGTACGGGTTTCAGCATCGCCGACGCTGATCACATTACGGGAAACAAAAGCCCCCTGCCCTTTGAATACGGTCACACCGGCAGATTTGAGAAGCATACCGATACCGCCGCGGAGGGTGGAAAGAACTTTTTCCTTACGGGAAAGCATGGCATCCCAGTCGGGAGAGATGTCACCGGTGATCTTCACACCGAATTCCATAGCGTGTTTTGCCTTGTGGTACACATCCACACCGGCGATCAGGGTCTTGGTGGGGATACAACCGATATTGAGGCATGTTCCGCCAAGGTCTTTCTTTTCGATAAGTGCGGTATTGGCACCATTTTTCGCAGCTCTGATAGCGGCAACATAGCCGCCGGGTCCGCCGCCGATCACGATTACATCAAACTCCTGCATTTTTTACTCCTTGCTTTTGAGTGTTGTTTTATTTGTTTATATGAAAATTTATTTTACAGTTGTACCTGAAAAATATTTTTTAAGTTTCTTATTGATCTCCGCCCTTACGGCAAGGATCTTCTCCTCTCCTTCGGGATAATCTGCCATTCCCAGAGTTCCGCCGCAAAGCCGGACAAGGAACTTTTCCGTTTCCTTTCTGCCCATCTTTGTTTCCAGAAGCTGAAGACTTCTCTGATCCTGCAATGCTTCAAAAAAGACTTCATGCCGTATGGAATCTTCCGGGATCCCCCCCTTGCCCGGATAGACAAGGAATCCATCTCCGGCAGGGAAAGTAAAGTCGGAACATACGCTTTTATAGGGATCAATGGGGAAAAGGGAATGGAAGGAATTATAGAAATTGAATCCCCACTGGAGAAAACCTTCCACACCGTACTTATAGAGAAGCAATCCCATGACCCTGTTGCGGGAAGAGGTCATATAAATGAAACGGTTGCTGTATCCTGTACGGGGTACACAGCAGTAATATGTCCATCTTTCCGGAACAGAAAGTTTCATAAAATCATCCAGATGATTTTCGCAGGGAACCGGGATGGTCACAAGTCCCTTTTTATAAAATTCCGCATTGGAAAGTGCATCAAATACGGGAAAATCGCCCAGATATTTCCGCAAAAGCGTTGCCGCTGTCCCGTAAGTAGAGATATGGGCATCGTTGGGTTCGTCGGAACAATGGAAATACACTTTATGTGCATAACCTTTGCGTCTGATATAGGCAGTAAGCCGGGGCAGAAATGCCTGTAAAAATTCCTGATATTCCTTTGAATCGCTTTTTGTATCCCAGCCGAAAATACGCTTTTCTTTTCCGTTGACTTCCGCCATGATCTTGGGCGCGGCCGCCGCCCCCCACTGGGTGAAAAGATGGCTCATCTCAAAATATTTTATCCCGCTTTTTTCTGCGAGAAGAAACCATTTTCCCAGAAGGGAGAAATCAAAAGAATATCCTTTTTTATCTTTCTTTACTTTCACCAGCTGAACCGTCTTGCGTTCCCCGCCGGGTGCAGTATCCAGAGGCGGTGTGAAAAGCGGCGTAAGGATCATATTGATCCCGTGATCTGCCGCATTTTTCATAAATGCTCCCACGATCTTCCAGTATTCCTCCGAAAAAACTTCCACATTGTAATAATTGGAAAGACAATCCGTATGAAACCAATGGGTATTCTTCAGCTGCTGGGGAGGAAGAACCGCATCCAGCACCTCAAGAGAGAGCGTTTCCGAATAACAGAATTCTTTGTTTACTTCAGGATCTTTGTCAAAATACCGGAAGGAGATCTTTATATCATATTTCCCGCTTTTACAGCTTTTGGGAATACGCACTGTGACCCAGATACTCCGCCAATGATCCCAGACAGAGTTCAGTTTTCCATTGTCCAGTTCCCGTAAAATATCCGGATACATACCGGGAGCTGTTCCCACCACATCCTCATCAATGGCATCCGGCATCCATTCCACAGGTACATTCTCCACGCTGCGGAATGTTATGGAACGCTTCAGAGGAGATTCCACTTCCACTGTAAGGGGGATCCGGTGGGCATTGGTACGGTAAGCGACCTGAAAGGAAAATACTTCCCCGCGTAAAGCAGTGGTATTTTTCTTTACTGCTGAAGAAGGTTCCTCTTTGGGAAACACTTTCACAAGGGAACTCAATAATTTTGTTTTGAATTCGACCATTATTTCTCCTTATACTCCCCTCACAGTTTGGGGCACTATCCGTTTATTATTTAATATAACATTCCGGAGACAGAAAAGCAATCAAAGAGAATTTCTTTTTTGATTTTTTATGATTTTTTTTGCGCTTTTCTGATTTTTTATGAGAAAATATACTTTTTCTGCACACGCAATGGCAAAAAATATGCTCCGGAGACAGATATTCCATATAAAAAAAAGCTGCCGCAGAACTTTTGATCCCGCAGCAGCCTTCTGTCAGAAAAAAATTATTTGCAATTCAATCTTCCGCCGGCAAGAATGATTTTTACATCCTCCGCGGTAAGTTTTGCATTGACTTTGATGGAAGTAACTTTTCCGTCAGCGGAAACAGCTTTCACCTCAACAGGGTATTCGCCTTTTTCCAGTTTTTCCCGCAAACCTTCAATAACGATACTGTCCCCTTCGGTGATCTTATCATAATCCGCAGGATCTGCAAAGGTGAAGGGTACGATGCCGAAGTTCACCAGATTGGCAGCATGGATCCGTTCAATGGAAATGGCAATAAGCACTTTCACTCCAAGATACATGGGGCAGATCGCCGCATGTTCCCGGGAAGACCCCTGTCCATAACTGTCTCTTCCGATGATAACACCGTGTTTTCCCGCATCTCTTACAGCAACCGCACGCTGGGCAAAGGTGGGTTTGCCGTCCTCATTGAAGCGTTCAAACACAACTTTTGCATATTCAGGAATATTGCTTCTGTGTTTGAGATGCACCCCGGCAGGCATAATATCATCGGTACTGGTCTTATCGGGAGTCTTGATAAGGGCGACCCCGTCGATCTTATCCGGCAATGCACTGTTGAGCGGAGGTGCGCCAATGGTCTTTTTACGGATGATCTCCACACTTTTGCCGCAACAGGGGGGTGTGATCATCATGGAATCATCAATAAGGAATTTTTCCGCTTCCGCAACTTCCGGACAATCAAAGGGCAGTTCGGCAGGAGGAGTGATCTTTCCTGTAAGAGCTGCTGCCGCCGCCACTTCCGGACTTACCAGATATGCCTGATCCCCTTTGGTTCCGGTTCTTCCGGGGAAGTTACGGTTGAAGGTACGCAATGTAACGGTATCATTGGCAGGACTCTGCCCCTGACCGATACAGGGGCCGCAACCGCTTTCCAGGATACGGGCTCCGGCGGAAATAATGTCAGCAAGCACACCGTTTCTTGCCAGCATTTCCAATACCTGACGGGAACCGGGAGCAATGGAGAGTGTCACATTATCCGCGATCTTTCTGCCTTTGAGCATGGCTCCCACAATGGAAAGATCCCGGAAACTGCTGTTGGTGCAGGAGCCGATGATGACCTGCCCCACTTCAATGCCGGAAAGTTCTTTGATACTTTTGATATTGTCAGGACTGGAGGGACAGGCGGCAAGAGGTTCAAGAGCCCCGAGGTCGATCTCAATAACACGGTCATATTCCGCATCTGCATCTGCTGCAAGAGCGGTGAAGGATTCCCCTCTTCCCTGCTTTTCCAGAAATTCTTTTGTTCTCTCATCAGAGGGAAACACAGAACAGGTCACCCCAAGTTCCGCCCCCATATTGGTAATGGTGGCACGCTGGGGTACGGTAAGTTCCGCTACACCGGGTCCGAAATATTCCACCATACAGCCCACATTGCCTTTGGTACTCAGAATGGAGAGCATTTTCAGAATAATATCCTTGGCGGCGACCCAGGGGGAAAGTTTGCCGGTAAGTTTCACACCGATGATTTTAGGATAGGCAATACGGAAAGGCTGTCCCGCCATGGCAAGAGCCACATCCAATCCGCCTGCACCGATAGCCATCATACCGATACCGCCGTTGGTGGGGGTATGGGAGTCGGATCCCAGAAGGGTCTTGCCCGGAACACCGAACCGTTCCAGATGTACCTGATGACAGATCCCGTTCCCGGGCCGGGAGAAGATCACGCCTTTGGCGGCGGCAACACTTTGCAGATACAAATGGTCATTGCGGTTTTCCGGACCGTTCTGCATCATGTTATGGTCCACATAGGAGACGGAAAGTTCCGTTTTCACTCTGTCGATATTCATCGCTTCCAGTTCCAGATACGCCATTGTTCCGGTGGCATCCTGGGTAAGAGTCTGATCTATACGGATGGCAACCGCTTCACCGGGTGTACGGGAACCGGAAACGATATGATTTTCAAGGATCTTCTGTATAAGTGTATTCTTCGCCATTTTTTGCTCTGTGAGTTGATTGATGATAAAGTTTACTGAACAGTCAAAAAAAAACGGGGTCTGTCAAAAGACACCCCGTTTTCTCCATACCCGCATCAGCAAGTGATGTGACTAATGTGATCAGTCGATGGGTTTGGTCTTGGGAAGGCCGTTAAGCACTTTCTGACCGGGTTTCCAACGACCATCTGCGGAAAGAAGGTTGATTCTTTCAAAGCGTTTAAGAACATTTCTTTTCTTACGGATGGTTCCGGAACCTTTCAAACTGGGATGTCTGGACATTTTTTTTCTCCGTTGTTATGTTTATCTGTTTGTGTTTTTTTCTTTCTTTTCAGTTATCCCGATACATTTTTCTCAATTCAGGACCTTTTAATATATCACAGCTTTTTCAAAAAACAAGCACTCCCGTGTTTTTTTATTGAAAAAACCCGTCTTTACGCTGAAAATTTCTCTTTTTTATTTCAAAAGATCCTTTGTTGCTTCGATCCAGGCATCTGCAAGAAGCTGATGACCGGCAAGAGTGGGGTGTACCCCATCCCGCAGCCAGAACTCCCGGGGGGCTTTCTCCAGAGCCTTGTCCAGAATACTCTGACAGGGAATAAAGACTGCATTGAATTCTTCTGCAAGTTTCTTTACCACTTTGCGTCTTTCCTCCACTTCAGGCAGCCACTCGGGAGCAACAGCTCCGAAACAGAAACAGAAAGGCTCCATAAGCACCAGTTTCACTTCCGGCAATACTTCCTTTGTCCATGTCAGCAGTTCCCGGTACATCTTTTCGTATCTGGGGACTTCCACACCGTTCTGCCGGTTGAACTCATGCCAGGTATCATTGATCCCGATAAGGATGCTGATAAGTTCCGGTTTCAGATTGAGTGCATCGATCTTCCAGCGGCTGTAAAGATCCACCACACGGTTTCCACTGATCCCTTTGTTATTGATCTCCCAGGGTCTTTCCGGAGAGTCTGTGATAAGACGGGCTGTCACCAGCTGGGGATACCCTGTCCCCATACCGATCCCCAGAGGCAAATTTTCTTCTCTTGCTCTTCCCACATCTGTGATTGAGTCACCCTGAAACAAAATCTTATTGATCATTTTCTTTTTCCTTACTGCTTAAAATTTGAAAGAACCGGAAAGACATTCTCTCATCACGCTTTCCAGTTTATCTCTGTTGCCCTGTGCCATTTCACAGAGGGGCAGACGATATACCTCTTCGATCTGCCCGAGGATCGCCATAGCTGCCTTCACAGGAATGGGATTGGATTCAATGAAAAGTGTCTTGAAGAGTTTATAATATTTTCTGTGCAGAGTCAATGCAGAAGCAAAATCCCCGGCGGCACTGGCATCTGTCATCTTTTTCAATTCGGCAGGAATGATATTGGATGCCACACTGATCACCCCTTTTGCCCCCACAGACATCATGGGAACAGTAAGAGAATCATCTCCGCACATCACTGCAATATCGCAGAGAGAGAGGATCTCGGAAACTCTTTCCACTGAGCCGCCGGCTTCTTTAACCGCCAGCACATTGCTGTTCTTTGCCAGTCTGGCAATGGTTTCCGCAGCAATGGCGGTTCCGGTTCTGCCGGGGACATTATACAGTACAACAGGCAGTTTGCAGGTATCTGCCACCATGGAGAAGTGACGGTACAGTCCTTCCTGTGTAGGCTTATTATAATAGGGAGTCACCTGAAGAGTACAGTCTGCGCCCACTTCTGCGGCATGTCTGGTAAGAGCCACCGCTTCTTCTGCACAGTTTGCCCCTGTTCCCGCCATGACCTTACAGCGGCCGGCAGCCCGTTTCACGGTCTCTTCGATAACTTTCATGTGTTCTTCTGTATCAAGGGTGGGACTTTCCCCGGTGGTTCCCACAGGTACGACCCCGTCAACACCACCGGAAATCTGGATCTCCAGAAGTTCCCCCAGTTTTCCGTAATCTACTTTTCCCTCTTTTGTAAAGGGGGTGACCAATGCTGTATAAACACCACGCATTTCCATCATTTTCTGCCTTCCTTTCCTGCAAAAAAGCCGTTTATATGTTATTTTCCGTTATTTTTCATCTTCAAAAGAAAGTGTCCCCGAAAAAACTGTCTCTGCCGGGCCTGCTAAATACACTCCCTTTAAAATATTCCATTCTTCAATAATTTCAATGTCTATTTCATCCCCTTTTCTGCAAAAAAGCCGTAATTTTTCAGGGAAGGAGAAAAATTTTCTCAATACAACAGCAGAAGAAGAACATCCCGTACCGCAGCAGAGCGTCTCTTCTTCCACGCCCCGTTCATAGGTACGGATGGATATTTCAGGGATTTTTTTCTGTTTTTCCCCTCCCCTGAAAAAGAGGAAATCCGCATTGGCACCATCAGGAGCAAAAAGTGGATGATACCGTAAAAACGCTCCGAATTTTTTTACATCCAGAGTATTCCATTCTTCCCGGTTTTCCAGAACGGTAACAGCGTGGGGAACACCTGCCGCACCTTTGAAAACCCTGTACTTTTTTCCTTCAAACGCAACGGCATACTCTTTAAATTCCTCCGTTACATCCAACTGGATCTTTACTCTTTTCCCGTATTCATCAAGGATCTCGGTTTCCGCCTCCAATCCTGCGGAAAGAAAACAAACTTTCCTTTCCTTCTGCAAAAGTCCTTTCTGCCAGACAAAGGAAGCCGCACACCGCAATCCGTTACCGCACATGGCGGCACTTCCACCGTCACTGTTGAAGTAAAACATCTCCCCCATGACAGAAAAATTTTTACTGCGGCGGGATAATGTTCTTACAAGGATAAGACCATCTCCCCCGATCCCCAGATGCCGGTCACAGAGAAAAGCGATCCTCTCCTGACTGAAAAACTCCTCTATTTCCACAGGAGACAATGCAGAAGCGTCGGCAAGAATAAAATCATTGCCCGCACCATGCATCTTTGTAAAATGAAAGTCCATTTCCCCGTCTCCTGTTCCGGCAGCAGAAACTGTTATTTCCGCTTTGCCCGGTGGGTCCTTCTTCCGGCGGCAAGAGCCCTCCCCTTACCGGAACGCACCGGTCCCTCCGAAGGTTTATGTCCGGCTCTTCTGCCTTTGCCTGCCATACCTTTTTTGATAAAGGGGGAAGTCTTTTTCTTTTTGTCTGAAGAACTCTTCTTCTCTTTTTCCTTTTCTCCGTCCTTACCGCCTCTGGCAAGGAGATCGGCAAGAGCCTCCCTGCGGCGTGCCTTCATCAGGACCTGAAGGGGAAAACCCTTGAACTCAAAGGCATTGCGCATATAGTTCTCAATATAAAGACGGTAGTTTTCCGTAAGATATTTGGGATTATTCACAAAGAGAGAAAATGTGGGAGGAGTATTGCCCAGCATCGTCCCGTAATAGATTTTGAAGGCATGTCCCCCTACAAGGGGCGGAGCATTTTTTTCCTGTGCATCGGTAATAACACGGTTGAGCATGGAAGTAGTCACTTTCATACTCATCGTTGCCCGCAGATCTGCAATGAGTGCATACAATTCATCCAGATTGTAACCGTTTTTGGCAGAGACCAGCAGAAGAGGCGCATATTTCATTCGGGGGAATGTTTCATGCAGTTCTTTCTGGAAATCCGCAGGCTTTTTCCCTTTGCAAAGGTCGAACTTATTGGCAACGATGATACATCCCTTGCCGGATTCCGTGATCATTCTTGCAATGGTTTTATCCTGGGAGGTGGAACCGCCGTTGGGGGCTTCAATAAGGAACAACACGATATCACAGGATTCCAATGCCTGTTCCGCGCGCATAATACTGTAATGCTCCACTGCTTCAGAGATTTTGGAGCGTTTCCGCAATCCGGCAGTATCCACCAGAACCGCAGGAACTTTCTCCCCGTTGCAATCCAGTGTGAAATCCACATCCACAGCATCACGGGTAGTCCCGGCAACATCACTTACAATGACCCGTTTTTCACCCAGCATACGGTTGACCAGAGAGGATTTACCCACATTGGGACGGCCCAGAACAGCAATACGCAAAGGTTCCACTTCATTGGCAAGGTCATCCGCATTTGCCTGAACCTCTTTCAGAGCTTCAGACATAAGGGCGTCGATACCGGAACGGTGCAGGCAGCTTACGGCAAAAAGTTTTTTGAATCCCAATATACTGAACTCTGCAGCACATTCCGCTGTACTCATATTATCCGCTTTATTTACAACCACGATGATGTTTTTGCCGGAGGCGCGCAATCTTGCAGCAATACTTTTGTCCAGTTCAGTAAGTCCCGCAGTAACATCCACCACAAAAAACACTGTATCTGCGGATTCCACAGCAGTTTCCACCTGTGCTTCGATACTGCTGTCCCAGAAATCCACTTTCTTCTTTTCTCCGGAGAACATCCCCAGTCCCCCGGTATCAATAAGATTGAATCTTTTTCCGTCCCTCACACCGGTGGATACCACCCGGTCACGGGTCACTCCGCTGTCAAAGTGGACAATGGCGAGGCGTTTGCGCAATATGGCATTGAAAAGGGAGGATTTACCCACATTGGGACGCCCGACAATGGCAATCACGGGAAGAACAGGTCTCTCCATATCTTCAAAAACTGTCTTTTCCCCGTTTTCAGCAGCCTGCTGTTCCCGCATATTCTGCTCAAGGATATATTGATCCCGGATCTCCTGCAGAGATCTTTTTCCGGTCTTTTTTTCATTCATAATTCTTTTCTCCTTTATTTCTCCAGTTTCTTCCCGTCCCGTAAGAGAAAAAGCAAGGGAAAGGATCTCTTTATATGATCCTTTCCCCGCCGTTGTGTTTCACCGGAAAATGTTATGCCTTGATGTCCAGAAGTTCCTCAAGAGCCTTATCAAAGTCATCTTTGAAGACATCTGCATGTTTGAAGAGAGAGGCGACTTTCTCCACGGTATCACCGATACTTCCGGAGATCTCCGCAATTGCCTCGTTCAGCGCATCCCCTTCTGCCATCTCTTCCGCTTCTGCTGCGGGAGCAGGAGCAACAGGTACACCATCGGCAGTTGTGGGAGTCATGTAATACTCGCTGTCCAGTTCATCCTGGGGAGCATTGACAGATTCACTGATATATTCTTCGGAGGTAAACATTTCCCCGATATCCGCGCGTTCCGTTACCCGGAAACCGGAAACGATACCACTTGCCACAGAAGAATCGAAGTCTTCTGTAACAGGCATTGCCATACGGTCTTTTTCCGCAATACCTCCGGGAAGTCCGGAAACAGTCAGAGCAAAATTGTTCTTTCCGTAATAATCCAGGAATCCGTTGAATGCGGCATTGTAATATTCGGAATTCAATCCGGGTCCGTAATCCACAGAGTAGGAACCACTCCAGAATGCACCTACACCGGGCATGGTGAAGTACTGCACAGGAGAATAACGCACGATCGTTCCATCCACAGGAGCGGCATCTGTCATCACTGTCCAGGACTGGTTCACCAGCGGATCGTAGAAGTCACCGGTTGTGATAAGTTCATCTCTGTAAACATCGGAGTAGGCAATATTGAGTGTACCGTCAGCATTGACAGAATACATGGAGAAGGAACCACGGTCATCGGCAATACTGTCCACAGGTCTCAACATACCGTTGATTACCTGATTTCCGGCAAAGACGGCATTGTAACTATCCACAACATTGTAAGCCTGTGCAAGAACTCCATTGACAGGAGCAGTTGCATCATTGGTGGCAATGATACTGTTGTGGATATATACTTTATCCCCTTCCACAAGGATTCCGGCATCATTGGATATATCGGCAATGGTGGAATTGAGAATATAAGCATTTCCTTCCGCATCCACTTTCACAGTGCCGTTTCCTTCCGTATCCGCAATGGTTGTGGAGATAATTGCGATATTTCCGTTACCCGCAACAGCAGCATTTCCTTTATTATTGGTCATGGAGACCTCATCAAGGAATACTTTGTCATTACCATAGACCACAGCATCCGTTACCGTGTTGCCGCTTATGCTGCTGCCGGTCACTGTAACAGAAGAACCTGCTTCGTGGGCATTGATGATCTTGTCTGTTGCAGTATTGCCGTTGAGCGTACTGTTGCTGACGATCACCGCACCAACCGTTTCGATCACAGAATTGGTCACGATGTTATCTGCAAAGGTACTGCCAGAAACACTTACATCGGAAAGTCCGCCATTGATCAGGGAGTTACCGGCAGTATTTTCCTCAAATCTGCTGTCGGCGATCCCCACATCCCCAGTGGCATCCAGGAAGGCTCCTGCGGCAGCATTGCCGCTGAAAGCACTTTCTGCAATACTGATGGCAGCACCATCAGCAATATATTTGCCGCTGTTATCTGTGAAGGTACTGCCGGTTACCGTTATATCACCTGCAGTTTCCACAACCGCATTCCCGGCGGTATTACCGCTGAAGGAACTTGCAGAAACCGTAACATCCGTCACACCGTCGATCACAGATTCGCTTGCGGTGTTATCCGTAAAGGTACTGCCGGAAACACTTACAGAAGATCCGGAATCCAGCACATTTCCTGCGGTATTGCCGTCAAAGACAGACTTGCTCACATTGATACTTCCATCAGCATCAACAACGGCAACAGTTGCAGTATTACCGGTAAAGGTGCTGCCGGAAATACGGATGTCATCCCCGGCGACCACAGCTTTACCTGTATTGCTGTCGAAAGAACTTGCAGAAACCGTAACATCTCCGTTACTGAAGATGACTGCACCCTCTTCTGCGGAATTGCCGTTAAAGACCGTTCCGGAGATCCGGAGATCATTTTCGCTGTAAATGGCTCCGCCGTTACCGGAAGCAGTATTATTGCTGAATACACTGTTGGCGACTGTGAAGCTGCCGGCATTGTAAACAGCCCCGCCATTGACGGCAGAACCGTTTGTAAAGACCACTCCGTCGGCAGTGACTGCGGCACCGTTGGCAATATTGAGAATACCGCCATTGACGGACTTATTGAGATGCATTGCATTTTCACTGGTCACGCCCCAGATGAGCGCGCCGTTTTCATCTACAAGGTAGTTACCGTTTTCATCCTGAAGGTATCCTTCCTCCGTTTCGTAATATCCGGCATCCAGAGCAATATTCTTAATGGTCACGCCTTCACTGTTGACCGTAAACATGGCTCCGCCCAGATCACCGCTGACAGAAACTGTAATATCGTTACCGCCGTCAACAGTTACCGCATTATCCAGAATGATACCGGAATCAAGGGTCACATTGCCCCAGTCGCCGAGACCGTCTGCAAAGGTGACAGTAAAGACGGTTCCGGTCTGTTCATAAAGGTTCTGGGCATATTCAAGAGCTTCCCGCAGAGAGATCTCTGTATTGGCAAGCATCTCATCCACAGTGGTGGTCACAACGATATCCATCTTGTTTACGGTATCAGCATAGGCTCTGGAATAGGCACCGATGGTGATATTGCTCTGACCGAGATAACGGTGACTGCCGTTTCCGGATACAAAGATCTCTCCGATGGTGTCATACTTGATATTTTCCTGATAATAGGAAGAGAGTGCAGCACCGTCTATATCTCTCCATACGGTACTTCCGGCAACTCTGTATGCCAGAGCCCTGTTGCCGTTGAGATCCGTATAGACCGCAGTGATCACTCCGCCCTGGGCGGCGGCACTTGCCCGGTCAATAACAGGTACTCCGCTTTCAGCATCAAGAACAAGATTTCCATCTCCGTCATAGGTGAAGGCATTTCTGCCGGCTGCACCGGTGAGAGAATTGACGACCTTCACACTGACCATATCATTGTTCGTATCCACATCGGAATCCACAATACTGTTGAGAACAGAAATATTTCCGCTGGAGGAATAGACGGTCGTGGAGGAAATAACTTTACCGTCCGCATCCGTTTCGACTTTGGTCGTTCCTTTGTTTTCCGCCCAGAAGAGTCCGGCGGAATAATCCATCACAGGATTGCCGTTGTCATCATAGAGAGCATTGCCATCAGCAGTCTGCACATAACCAACGGCATTGTGGGCAATACTGGAGTTGACAACAAACACATTTCCATCAAAGGCGATCTCATCAGATGCATTTTCCGGTTCAACTGCATACATACCGAAAACAGCCTCTGCAAAGTTGTCATAAATGGAAGCATTGATAACTGTAAGATCTCCGGTGATCGCAAAAAGCTCTCTGGAAGCAGGCATATTATTTTCAGGATCAAAACCGCCGTTATTCTTCACGACCACATTGATAAGATTGGTCTCTCCGCCAATCTGGGCAACAACTCCGCCTTCCGGCGCACTCATTCCCTGAATTGTGATAAGACTGTTCATATCCCCGATGTTGGAAACGGAATCGTCTCCTGCCTGATAAAGGAAACCGCCCATTTCAGCAGCAATACCACCCCAGAAGGTGATATTGCCTGTAACATCCACTCTTCCGTTGAGAGAGACGATAACGCCGCCGCGGTTCACAAAATCGGAACCGGTATAAGTACCTTCCCCGCTGATAACCAGACTTCCGCCTATTACCAGGAAGGAGCCTCCATAATATCCGTCGATCAAATAGGTTCCTGTCCCGGCATCCACATTCACATTATGGAATTCAGCCCGGACACCCTCGGAGATCACTGCCACAGAGCTGCTCAGATTTGAACCGGAAATGGTCACGAGAGAACCGTCGGAAAGTTTACCGTCGATTTTGATGTCTTTCTCCAGAATGAATCCGCCGTAATAGTCGTTCAACAGAACCATAAAGACATCATCATGGAATGTAACAGTACTGCCGTATTCCACACCTTCCACAGTTGTTCCGGCAAGAGTAATGGCTTCACGCAAGCTCAATTTACCATCAAAGGGATTGAGAGAATCCGCACCGAATCCCTGGGAATCAAGTGCATCCACCTTCAGAGAACCGTCAAAGGTATCCGCCACATTCAGAGCATGTGCGCCGACAGTATAGATATGACCGAGAGCGGTGACAGTGCTTCTGTCAGCTCCGTTACGGCTTTCAGAAATGACCTGCCAGATCTTCTTCATTTCCCCGTCAACTTCCGCATCTGCATCCACATCCACGGCATTTCCGTTTGTATCCACCCAGAGGAGTTTGCCGTTTTCATCCACACCGTTGGTGTAGGCGAACACGCCTTCAGCATTTTTTGCAACAAGCACGCCTTTGTAGGCGGCATCCCCGTTTGTATGGATGGCAACAGTATCATTTTCATCACGAGTATCACTTGTAAAGACATTCTGCCATGTATATTCTGCAGTATTGCCGGTTCCGGCTTCAACAGCGGTTTCCGCGCCGTCACCGGTCCACATGTAACCAAGTACATTTCCGGCAGAAGTGTATCCGGTATTTCCGGCGAAATGGATATCATCGCCGCCGGTATGATCCTCATAGGCTTCAGCACTGTTGGTATTACCAGTAACAATGCTGTTGAGCAGTGCAAACTCACCGGTCCCCTTCACATAGATCCCGGCACCGCCCATTGTTCCGTCATCCGCAGTCACTTCATTAAAGGCAATGGTGGAGTTGACAACATTTGCCGCTCCGCTTCCGCCCAGATAGATACCGCCGCCGGCTTTTTCCGCTTTATTATGGACAATGGTGGTATTGACAACAGATACTGCCGCCGCATCCGCCACATAGACGGCTGCCCCCATTTCCGCAACGGTATTGACAACGGCAGCCATATCCAGAGTAAAGCTGCTGTCTCCCAAAACTTTGATACCCTGCGCCCTGTCCATACCGTCAATGGTCACATTGCTGATACTCACATTTGCGCCGGAGATCTCCACAGCTTCCACTTTTTCCGTTGTTCCGGTGGCATCATTCCCTTCAACAGGGGTTCTGCCGAAGGTGAAGAGAGCCCCGCCAGTAAAGGCATCTGCCGCAGAAATGGTGATCACACTGCCCAGATCCTCTGCCAGTAGAGCAAAGTCCACATCAAGCACACCCCGTTCCATAACGATGGTGGAATCCAGTACAAAGGAGAAGGTATTTTCCGCTTTCAGCGCATCCACATCGAAAGTCACTTCAAAGTTTCCTTTGTAGCTTTCTGCAAATTCAAATGCTTCGCGCAGAGACATTTTGGTATTTTCCATATCCGCATCGTCGGCAAATGTATTGACCACGACCAGATAGGGTTTC
>JAFVRL010000008.1 GCA_017504325.1 Lentisphaeria bacterium
ATTGAGGGAGTTGTATGCACAGTATTGCTTTCAATTTTTTCGGGCGTCCCATCCACTGGTATGGAATATGTATCGCCATGGGATTTCTTGCAGCATTGACGGTATTGCAGTATAAACGCAATTATGCAAAGATGAATAAAGAACAGATCTTTGATATCGGGATCATTGCTATTTTCGGCGGAATCGGCGGAGCAAGACTTTTTTATGTCATCCAGTTTTTTCATCAGTTTTCCGGGGATCTCTGGCAAGTATTCCGTATAGATCAGGGGGGACTTGTTTTTTACGGCGGCTTCCTTATGGCTGTAGTGATTTTGTGGATCTATGCAAAAGTAAAAAAACTCTCCTTTGCCCGGATCCTGGATATGTATGCTCCCGCTATTGCGTTGGGACATGCTTTCGGAAGGATCGGCTGTTTTCTGCAGGGGTGCTGTTTCGGGAAACCCTGTTCCTGGGGGATCGCATATCCTCCTGTGAGTGCGCCGGCGGAAAGATATCCCGACTATCTTGCTCCTGTAAAAAATGTGATAAATGGTGTTCCTTCTGTCCCCCTTGCTCCGGTTCAGTTGATCGAGGCTTTGGGCAATGTACTGCTTTGCATCTTCCTTTTGAAACTTTTTAAACATGTGAAGAAGACCGGTCAGATCGCTGCCGCATACTTTGCCATGTACGGCATCATGCGTTTCCTGCTGGAATTTTTACGCGGGGATCATACTGACAGTATATTGGGATTCACTCCTTCCCAGTTTATCGGACTTTTTGTTATGCTCCCCTGCGGACTTATCTGCTATCTTTGTTTCGGCAGATTCGGAAAAGATGCAGTAAAAGAGGAGGATCTTCTGCCCGCCTTCAGTTTCAATCCTTTCCACAGGGAAAAAAATGCAGAAAACAAATGAAGAAGAAAAGAAGGAGGTACTTCTTACCGTACCCTCTTATCTGCATAAAGGACGCTTTGATGCTGTATTGTCTGCCCTTCTTCCGGATCATTCCCGGTCTGTCCTGCAGAAATACCTGAAGAAAGGGTTTGTGGAGCTGAACGGGAATGTTTGTGAAAGCGCAAAGACTCCTGTAAATGAAAATGATGTTGTAAAAATAACTTTTCCCGCTGTCCGGCAATCCGGTCCCATTCAGGTGGAAGGGGAAGATATCCCCCTTGATATACTTTTTGAAGATGAAAACATGCTTGTTGTCAACAAGGCTCCGGGAATGGTCGTGCATCCGGCAGCAGGCAACTGGAGCGGGACTCTGGTAAATGCCCTTGCCGGAAAATATCCTTCGATGGGGGACGATTTTGCGGATGTGGACAGTTCCCGGCCGGGGATCGTACACCGCCTTGACAAAGATACATCCGGGTGTCTTGTTGTGGCAAAGACTCCGGCTGCCCTGTATAAACTGGCAGAGGCATTTCAGGATAAAAATGTGAAAAAGACCTATTATGCCATTGTCTGCGGGATCCTGAAGGAGAAGAGAGGGGAGATCATCAATCTTATAGGACGCCATCCCGCGGACAGAAAAAAAATGGCAGTTGTGCAGAAAAACGGCAGGGAGGCCATTACGAGATACCGTGTGATAGCCGAAGGAACCGATCCGGATGGACGGAAAGCAAGTCTGATAAAAGTACGGATCCTTACCGGGCGTACTCACCAGATCCGGGTACACATGGCATTTCTGGGGCATCCTGTTGCCGGGGACAGTACCTACGGCGGCGCAAAAAAGATCCCGGAAGGCCGTCAGATGCTTCATGCAAAAAAACTGGTTCTGCCTCATCCGGTCTCCGGGGAGGCACTGGAAATATCCTCCCCGTTTCCGGAAGATTTCAGACAATGTATGGCACGCTTTCATCTGGAACTGCCGGAATGAAAATTCCGCCTTGATTTTTTCAGGGAAGAGCGGTATATTATTACGGAAGAAGATTTGTAAATATTCTCAAAGAAAGGAAAATAAATATGAGTATCGATTGCGAAAAATTTGACAGTTTTGATGCGGAGATCCGCAGTAATGCCCTGAAAGCATTTGCTGCGGAATATGCCGGAAAAGATGTAAAAGAGATCCCGGATAACAATATGCATTGTCATACCTTCTATTCCTACAACGGTTACGGGTATTCTCCCGCCCATGTGGTTGCCATTGCAAAGGAAAAAGGTTTTTATGCAACCGGAAAAGTGGATTTTGATGTGCTGGATGGTGTGGAGGAATTTCTCCTTGCCGGGAAAGTCCTGAATGTGCGTACCTGTGCCGGAGTGGAAAGCCGGGTCGTGATCAATGAAATGATCGATGAGGTCATCAACTCCCCCGGAGAACCCGGTATCGCCTACCATCTCGGCGTGGGGTTCACCACAGAAAAACTGCCTGCCAAAGCAGCGGAATTTCTTGCAAAAATGAAGCAGGCTGCTTCCGACCGTACATTCGGTATCGTTCAGAAGGTCAATCCGGCTCTTGCTCCTGCCTCTCTTGATTTTGAAAAGGATGTTCTTCCTCTTACTCCTGCCGGAAATGCTACCGAGCGTCATGTATGTGCTGCTTACGCTGCCAAAGCAGAAGAACTTTTCCCCTGTGAAGAAAAAAGGGCCGCATTCTGGGCGGAGAAACTCTCTCTTGATCCCGCCAAAGCCGCCGCTCTTGTGAAAGATACGGTGAAACTTCAGGGCGAGATCCGTTCCAAGATGATGAAAAAAGGCGGTCCCGGTTATGTAACTCCTGATCCCGGATCTTTCCCCCGTATCGAGGATATGAATGAATTTACCCGTTCCTGCGGAGCCATCCCTTCCATTGCATGGCTCAATGGAGAATCTGACGGGGAAAAAGATCCGGAAAGACTTCTGGATCTGCATGAATCCAAAGGGGCTGCGGCATTCAATCTTATCCCCGACCGCAACTGGAATTTTGCTGATCCCGCTGTGAAAGAAGCAAAAGTAAGTAAAATGCATGCCATTCTTGATGCCTGTATCAAACGGGATCTTCCTGTATTTGCCGGAACGGAGCTTAACGCTTTCGGACAGAAGATCGTGGATGACTTCTCCGAACCCGCCCTTGCCAAATATATGACGGAATTCCGGAATGGGGCAGCCCTTCTTTCCGCTCATACCATCCTTGCTCCCAAAGGTGCCGGATATTTGAGTGCCTGGGCTGAAAAGAATTTTGCCTCCCGCAAAGAGAAAAATGCTTTTTTTGTGAAATTCGGTAACGCTGTCCGTCCTGCCGCAGGGGCAGATCTGCGCGGTGATCTTTCCGGGATGACTCCCGCAGAGATCCTTGCTCTTGCCGGAGCATAACAACAATAAAAATCCTCCTCCTGCGCTCTTCCCGGAACCGGTGGAGGATTTTTTTTATTATTTTATGGAGTGACGCATGAAAGAAGGATTTGTTTTTTACCTTGTCAAACGGGGGATACTGGCATTTTTTACATTGTTCATTATCCTGTTTACAAGTTATTTCCTTATGCGTCTTGCTCCGGGTGATCCCTCCAGAAGCACTATGCTGGGGGAGGGGAAAAGTGAATTGGCAAGTGACAGAAGTCAAGTCGGGGGGAATGATGTCCTGAAACAGAAACTGCATCTGGATAAACCCGTTACAACAGGGTTTTATTACTGGCTGAAAAATGTCTGCAAAGGGGATTTCGGAGATTCTGTGGCTGTGGACAAAGGCAGACCGGTGATCTCTCTTATTATGGAACATTTGCCCAATACTCTTAAATTAAACATTCTGGCTCTTCTCCTTACTTACGCTCTTGCCATTCCTCTGGGGATCTTTTCTGCTGTGAAGGGGGAAAGCAAACTGGATACCTCCATAAGCATATTTCTCGTTTTTCTTTTTTCTCTTCCTGTTTTGTGGAGTGCCCTTATGCTTCAGGCACTTTTCTGCAAAGGAGGACTTTATCCCGTATTTCCACTGAAGGGGCTGGCGGAAGGGTTCCACCCCGGTATGAGTTCCTGGCAGATCGCCGGAAAGACTCTTATGCATTATGTTTTGCCTGTGATCTGTTTGAGTTACGGTTCTTTTGCCGCTCTTGCAAGATTTACAAGGGGAGGGATGCTTGAGGTGATCCGGGA
>JAFVRL010000118.1 GCA_017504325.1 Lentisphaeria bacterium
CCAGCGCATTATCGGTTCCCTGCCTTAAGCCTTTTCCGGTGAAGCCGCCCTGACCGACTGCGATCTCCGCCTGAAGCTGACTCCAACCGCGGTTTTTTGTATCGTGTTCCGGATTGAGAAATACTTTCACCCGGTCACGCTGGTACTCTTTCATGGAAAAATATCCTGCCGCACCGATGACCGGAATGAGTATGGCAAGAAAAAGGATGTATTTCCATTTGAGTTTTGCAGCAAATATGATCGCTGCGGAAGAGGCAAGCATCACAAGAGCTGTTCCCAGATCCGGTTCTTTATAAATGAGGTAAAAGGGGATTCCGGTAAGTGCCGCAGCTGTAAGCATCCAGAGGGGCTTATTGATATCTGCTTTCTTCAGCGAAAGGATCCGGGCAAGAGTTAGAACAACAGCAACCTTTGCCAGTTCCGATGGCTGTATGCTGTAACCGGCAACAGAGATCCAGCGTGTCGCTCCGTAATATTTTGTGCCGTGGAAAAGTACATATACAAGAAGACCAAGAACAAGAGGATAGGCAACAATAGAAGCTAATCCCATATACCGGTAATCCACTACAGACAGGATCAGCCAGATGACCGCACCCAGCGCAAAATACTGTAATTGTTTTTCCCATAAAATGGAAGTGGATGCCCCGGACTGCTGACCTGTACCGTAAATAAATGCCAGTCCGATGGCAAAAAGAGCAAGCGTTGTCAGGATCTGAAGAAGATCGATCTTCCGGAAAATAAACAGAAAGATCTCTTTCCACGGAATACCTTCCGGGGATTCTTTTCTGTCCAGAAAAGCCGGGCGTCCTGATCTTTTCATATCATGCTCCTGTCAAAAAAAGCGAAAAAAAGTCCGCATCCTTCCGGACGCGGACTTTATAGGAGAGAGATTATCTCTTGAATGTCTGCGCCCGTTTGGGACCTACTGAAATAATGCCGGCTTTGGCATTAACAAGTTCACAGACTCTTTCCAGATATTTTTTTGCATTTTCCGGAAGTTCATCCCAGCATGTGGCGGTATTGGTGGCCTGTTTCCAACCGGGATGGGATTCGTAAATGGGTTCGATCCGGTCAAGCGCAGCTGTGTCGGCGGGAAAATCGGTATAGATCTCACCGTCGATCTTGTAGGCTGTGCAGATCTTCACCGTATCCAGATCATCCAGCACATCCAGCTTGGTGATGGCAAGATAATCCACACCGTTGATCATGCAGCTGTGACGGGCAGCAACCGCATCCAGCCAACCGCAGCGGCGGGGACGGCCGGTAGTGGCTCCGAATTCGCCGCCTTTATTACGGAGGGCATCGCCTTCTTCGTTTTTAAGCTCGGTGGGGAAAGGTCCTTCACCAACGCGGGTGGTATAGGCTTTCAGAACGCCCCAGACCGTATCCACATTTCTGGGTGCGATCCCTGCACCGGTACAGGCTCCGCCGCTTGTTGTATTACTGCTGGTGACGAAGGGGTAAGTACCATGGTCAATGTCCAGAAGCATACCCTGTGCGCCTTCCAGAAGGATCTCTTTCTTTTCCGCAATAGCTTTATTGACGGTAACGATGGAATCCTTGATGTAGGGTTTCAGTAATTCAATGGCGGGTTTGAGCTTTGCAAGTTCCGCATCTGCATCCAGAGCTTCCATTCCCTGGGGGACATACATTTCATTATAGGCTTTCACTTCATCTCTGAAGTGGGCTTCAAATCTTGCATCATCCAGCATTTCCAATGCACGGATACCTGTACGGCTCATTTTTGAGGTGTAGGCAGGACCGATACCGCGCATGGTTGTACCGATCTTTTTGCCGGGATCCGCTTTCTTTTCTTTGAAAGCATCCAGCAGTTTGTGCCAGGGCATGATGAGGTGGGCTCTGGCAGAAAGTTCCACGCAGGAAATATCAATGCCTCTTTCTGCAAGTTTTTCCATTTCCAGTTTCAGTTCGGCAGGGTCAACGACCACACCGTTACCGATGACACAGGCGGTTCCTTTCCGGAGGATCCCGGAAGGAACGATGTGAAGAACAAACTTTTCAGGTCCCACTTCCACAGTGTGACCGGCATTGTTGCCGCCCTGATAACGGACGACCATTTCTGCATTCTGGGTAAGGACGTCAATGATCTTGCCTTTACCTTCGTCGCCCCACTGGACTCCCACAAGTACACTTACAGACATATTTTCACCATTATTTTTTCAGTTGATTATTTTGCGGCTGCCAGCACATTGCTTGTATTGCGGGCGATCATCAGTTCCTCATTTGTGGGCATGACGATAGCCATGAATTTACTGTCGTCAGTGGAAATGATACCCTTGCTGCAATCAGCATTCTTTGCATCATCCACTTTGATTCCCAGGCAGCTGATGGCATCCAGAATGGCTTTACGGGTGTTGGTGGAATGTTCACCGATACCGCCGGTGAAGACAACAGCATCTGCACCGCCGACGAGTACATAGTAGGAACCGATGTATTTCACGATCCTGCGGATGAACATCTTGAGAGCAAGCTGGGCGCGTTCATTGCCGTTTGCAGCGGCGTTTTCGACGTCGCGCATATCGCCGCTTCCGATACCGGCAACAGCATAAAGACCGGACTTCTTGTTGAGAAGGGTATCCACTTCTTCAGCGGTTGCCCCCAACTGTACGAGGCGGAGAACTGCGGCAGGATCCATGTCACCGCTTCTGGTACCCATCATCAGACCTTCCAGGGGGGTGAGTCCCATGGTGGTGTCGATGACTTTACCGTTTTTCACAGCCGCCATACTGCAGCCGTTGCCCAGGTGACAGGTGATGATGGTCACATCTTCTTTCTTTTTGCCCAGGAATTCGGCGGTGGCGTTGGTCACGAAGTTATGGCTTGTGCCGTGGAAACCGTATTTACGGATGCCGTGTTTGGTGTAGTAGTCATAAGGAATGGCATACAGATAGGCTTCCGGGGGCATGGTCTGATGGAATTCTGTATCGAATACAGCCACATTGGGAACGCCTTTGAAGATCTCTTCACACGCTTCGATACCCATGAGGTTGGCGGGGTTGTGGAGAGGTCTGAGGGGGAAGCATTCACGGATGATATCTTTTACATTCTGGTCAACGAGAACAGGTTTGGTGATCTTTTCGCCGCCGTGGAGAACACGGTGACCGATGGCGGTGACTTCGGAAAGGCTTTTGAGGACGCCAACTTCAGGATCTACAAGTTTATCGCAGACTGCACGGAGAGCGTCACCGTGGTTTGCCACTTTGGGCATTTCTTCCATTTTGAAACCGTCGGCGCGTTTGAACACCAGATTGGGTTTGTCTGTGCCGACTCTTTCCACGAGACCGCTGGCGATTACTTTTTCATCTGCCCCTTCCATGGTAAAGAGTGTGAATTTGAGGGAGGAACTTCCGGAGTTGAGAACAAGTACTTTCATTTCTTTTTTTTCCTTTCTGATTTTGAAAAATACATAATACAATATAGCACGCTTTTTCTGAAAATAAAAACCGCTTTTGCATATTTTTTC